>NZ_JBTBFV010000020.1:0-82404 GCF_054786995.1 Mycobacterium sp. ZZG | reverse complement strand
GAGCAAATCACGCACCGTCAACGACACCCCGACCGAACAGGAGGCCACCCCCGCGGCACTGACCACCTGAACCATCACCTCGAAGAATCACACGACGACGTCGTACACCACGTCCCTGGACTTGACCTACCGGCACGCCAATCCCGGGCGGTGCGCTCATTGACCCCGACCTCTCGGGCGGCCCGCGCCGACGACCAGCCCGTCTCGAGCAATTCGTGAAACCGGGCCCGCTCAGCGGGCTTGCCCGCGCGTGCGCGGTGCTGGGTCGACCAAGCCCGCCTCCACGAGCATCCGGCGGGCCGTGGAGTGCGCCACTCCGACAGCTTTGGCCGCCGCATTCACCGAGCCAGTCGCTGTGAATACCGCTGCCACCCGCGCAGGGTCCACGCCGGTGACATCCGGACGCGGCGAGCCCATCGGCCGGCCGGTGGCCCTCAAGATGGCATACGCCCGCTGCCGCGACACCCCCAACGACTCCGCCGCTTCCCGCACTGGCACGCCCGCATCGACGAGCTTTGCCAGCTGATCACCAAATCGAACACAGTCCTCCGAAAACGACACGGTCGCCGCAACCTCTCAGATTGAGAGCGTTGCGACGACCGTGTGAACCCAAGCTGACAGCGGGCGATTCTGTGTCTGCAAGCAGACTCAGGCAGCCAGGTCCCGCGGCTTGACCGCGGCCTTCACGGCGGCCTTCTCGCGCCGGCGCCGGCGCACCGCGGCGATCGCCGACTTCAGCCCCCGCCGCTCGGACGGATCCAGGTCGGCGAACATCCGCTCGCTGCGCGTCTCGGGGGCGTCGTCGGCGGTGTCGCGCAGGAACCGGTCCGGCAGCGACAGTTTCGCGATCGTGCGCCACGACTTGCCGTACTGCACCAGGAAAGAGCCGGTGGTGTAGGGCAGGTCGTACTTCTCGCAGAGCTCGCGCACCCGCAGCGAGATCTCGTGGAGCCGGTTGCTGGGCAGATCCGGGTACAGGTGATGCTCGATCTGGTAGCACAGGTTGCCGCTCATGAACCGCAGCACGGGGCCGTTGTCGAAGTTGGCGCTGCCGAGCATCTGCCGCAGGTACCACTGGCCGCGGCTCTCACCGATCATGTCGGTCTTGGTGAATTTCTCTGCGCCGTCGGGGAAATGGCCGCAGAAGATCACCGCGTTGGACCAGATGTTGCGGATCACGTTGGCGACCGCGTTGGCCGTCAGCGTCGACTTGAACGTCGCGCCGGGTGACAGCGACGTCACCGCGGGGAACGCCACGTAGTCCTTGAACACCTGCTGGCCGGCCTTGACCCCGAACTCACGGACCCGCACCAGCGTGGCCCGGCGATCGTCGCGGCCCTTGGAGATCTTGCCGAGCTCCAGGTGCTGCAGACCCACGCCCCACTCGAACCCGACGGCGAGCAGGGTGTTGAAGAACAGGTTGAGCATGTTCATCGGCCGCCACCGCTGATCGCGGGTCACGCGGATGACGCCGTAGCCCACGTCGTCGTCCATGCCGAGGATGTTCGTGTACTTGTGGTGCATGAAGTTGTGGGTGAAGCGCCAGTGCTTGGAGGCGCCGCTCATGTCCCATTCCCATGAGGAGGAATGGATCTCGGGATCGTTCATCCAATCCCACTGACCGTGCATGACGTTGTGGCCGATCTCCATGTTCTCGATGATCTTGGCCACGCCCAAGGTCGCGGTGCCGGCCCACCAGAACCGGCGCTTGGAGCTGCCCGCCAGCATCAGCCGGCCGGCCACCTCCAGCGCACGCTGGGCGGCGATGGTGCGGCGGATGTAACGCGCATCCCGCTCGCCTCGGGAGTCCTCGATGTCCTGGCGGATGGCGTCCAGTTCGCGTCCGAGATTCTCGATGTCGGTCTCGGTCAGGTGCGTGAACTCTGGTACGTCGGTGATGGCCATTATCAGCCCTCCTCTCGTCTACCTACGCTACCGTAACCTACGTCGTCGTAGGTTACTAGTCAGTAAATGTCAGACGTCGAGCACACAATCACCCGATGCGGCCGACACGCACGTCTGCACCCGGGTTCCCGGCTCGTGCTCCACCCCGGTGCGCAGGTCGCGCACATGGCCGTCCAGCAGACCCACCACGCACGACTGGCAGATGCCCATGCGGCAGCCGAACGGCATCTGGATCCCGGCGGCCTCACCCGCGTCCATCAGTGAGGTTGCACCGTCGACGGTGGCGGTCTTGCCCGACCGGGAGAATTCGACGGTGCCGCCGCTGCCGTGCGCGGCCCGGGTGACGGCGAAGCGCTCCAGGTGCAGACGGTCGGCGATCCCGGCCGCCCCCCAGGTCCGCTCGGCGGCTTCGAGCATGGCCTCGGGTCCGCACGCCCACGTCTGGCGTTCCCGCCAATCGGGCACCACCTCGTCCAGGCGGGCCAGGTCCAGCCGACCCACGGTGCGGGTGGGCCGCAGTTGCAGCCGGTAACCGTCGTGCCGGGCGGCCAGCGCGGACAGTTCGGCGCCGAACATCACGTCGTCCTCGGTGGGCGCCGAGTGCACGTGTGCCACGTCGGTGATCTGCTCACGCCGCGCGAGCGTGCGCAGCATCGACATCACCGGGGTGATGCCCGACCCTGCGGTCAGGAACAGCACCGAGTCGGGCGCCGGATTCGGCATGACGAAGTTGCCTTGCGGCGCAGCCAGTCTGACGATCGTTCCGGGCGCGACGCCGCCGACCAGGTGTGTCGACAGAAAGCCCTCGGGCATCGCCTTGACCGTGATGGTGATGGTGCGCGAGCCCTTGCTGGTGATGGGACTGCTGGTCAGAGAGTAGGACCGCCAGCGCCAACGGCCGTCGACCAGCAGTCCGATACCGATGTATTGACCCGCCTCGTAGTCGAACGAGAACCCCCATCCCGGCTTGATGACCAGGGTGGCCGAGTCGACGGTTTCGCGGCGCACCTCGAGCACGCGTCCGCGCAGTTCCCTGGCCGACCACAGCGGGTTGGCCAGTTGCAGGTAGTCGTCGGGCAGCAACGGTGTGGTGATCCGGCCTGCGATGGTGCGCAGCAGATGCCAGCCGGGCCGTTCCTTGGCGCCGGCGATCGTCGGCCGCACCGTGTCGGCGACCTTCGCGGTGTTCTTGATGGTGTTCTTGGCCATGGGCTCCTACCCGGCTTGCTGTGGCTGTCGATGGCGTACCCACCGGAGCGACGCGTGAACCTACGGTACCGTAACTTACGGCACCGTATCCAGCCTCAGAGCAGCTCGAGCAGGAACGGAAACTCCTGGGGCGCGTACCACGCCAGGTCGTGGTCCTGGGCGTCGCCGACGGTCAGCTCGGCGTCCTCGTCCCCGAGATCGGCGGCGTCGATGACCTCCGTCGCGGCCAGCACGGCGGCCTCGGCCGCCGCTGTGTCGACGTAGCCGGCGATCACCCGGTCGAGCGGGACGGCCCCGGAGATGCGGACCACGGCGTCGTCGAGGTCGGGCCGCGCGGTGACGGCGTCGTCGTCGAGGTCGGCTTCGACCACCACCCGCCGCGGCGGCAGACCACCGGTGCCCGCGTCGTCGAGGATGCGCAGCGACGCCAGCGCCGCCTCACGCAAAGCGACATCGGCCAGTTCGTCCTCGTCCCCCTCGGCATAGGCCTCCCGCAACGCCGGCGTCACCGCGAACGCGGTCCCGTTGACGGGCCGCAGGGATTCGTCGGCGACCAGGCGTTGCAGCATGGCCAGTGTTGCCGGGACGTAGACGCGCACGACCTGAAGGGTAGCCGCCCGGTCGCGCTCACCTGCTCAGCGCGACGCGCTCGGCTCGTCGTCGTCGGTGTCGGCGTGCGGGTCCTTCTGCACGGCGAGCACGAAGTCGTCGCCGTGCGCGGTGACCCCGGCGATCACCGCGCTGTTCACGGCCTCGACGGCGTATTCGCGCCGCACGATCATCGGGTCGCGACGCAGATCCTTGAGCAGCGACACCGCCAGCCCGACCATCACCAGCACAAACGGCAGCGCCGCGATGATCGTGATGGTCTGCAGGCCGGTCAGTGCGTCCTCGCCGCCGACGAGCAGCATCACCGCGGCGACGGCGCCGGTGGCCACACCCCAGAACACGACGGTGCCGCGGCTGGGTCTGATGGTGCCCTTCTGCGACAGCGAGCCCATCACGATCGACGCGGCGTCGGCGCCGGAGACGAAGAAGATCGCCACCAGGATCATGACCACCACGCTGGCGACCGTCGCGATCGGATACTGGTCGAGCAGTGTGAACAACTGCTCCTCCACGCCGCCCTCGCCGGCCAGATCGGTGCCGCTCTGTTGCACGTTGATCGCCGAACCGCCGAACACCACGAACCAGACCAGTGACACCAGGCTCGGCACCACCAGTACGCCGGCGACGAACTGACGGATGGTGCGGCCCCGCGAGATGCGGGCGATGAACATGCCGACGAACGGTGTCCACGACACCCACCACGCCCAGTAGAAGATCGTCCACGACTGCAGCCAGGCGTTGACGTCGGGACCCTCGGCGCCGGTGCGCGCCGACATCATGCTCAGGTCGGCGAAGTAGCTACCCAGCGTGGTCGGCAACAGGTTGAGAATGAAAACCGTAGGGCCGACCACGAACACGAAGAAGGCCAGCGCGATCGCCATCACCATGTTGATGTTGGACAGCCACTGGATGCCGCGCGCCACCCCGGAGACCGCCGACAGCACGAAACACAGTGTCAGCACCGTGATGATGACGACCAGGATCGTGTTTCCGGTCTCTCCGATGCCGCCGACGATCTGCAGACCGCTACGAATCTGCAGGGCACCCAAGCCCAGCGAGGCCGCCGAACCGAACAGCGTGGCGAAGATCGCCAGCATGTCGATGACCTTGCCCCACGCGCCGTTGGCCCGGGGGCCGAGCAGCGGTTCGAACGCGGCACTGATCAGCTGCAGACGCCCCTTGCGGTACACGCCGTAGGCAATCGCCAGACCCACCACGGCGTAGATCGCCCACGGGTGCAGACTCCAGTGGAACAGCGTGGTGGCCATCGCGTTCTGCACGGCCTCGGGGTTGCCTGCCGGACCGGTACCGGGCGGCGGGGTCGTGAAATGCGACAACGGTTCGGCGACCCCGAAGAACATCAACCCGATGCCCATGCCCGCGCTGAACATCATCGCGACCCACGAGATCCCCTTGAACTCCGGCGGTTCGTCGTCGCGGCCCAGCGGGATCGTGCCGTACCGGCCGAGCGCCAGGTACAGCACGAACACCACGAAGCCGGTGCTGGTGAGCACGAACAGCCAGCCGGTGTTGTTCATCACCCAGGTCAGCGCCGCGCTCGAGACGCCGGCCAGCGTCTCGGTGCTCAGGAAACCCCACGTCAGGAAGCTGAGCGCGATGACGGCGGTGACACCGAACACCACCCAGTCGATGCCGCGACTGCGGGTGATCCGCTCCTCCTCGACCGGGATGTCGAGCACCGGGTGACGGCCGGAGTCGGCGTCCCCCTCGGAAGAAGGAACAACGGTCGCCTGGTGCTCGGAAAAGTCAGCCATCGCCGACCATTCGACCCTTGTGGCGCTGCCCAGTCAATCCCGGGCCCGCTACGACATGGTCACCGCGCGGCTTCCACCAGCTCGTCGAGGCTCTCGCGGAGCAGGCTGGGCAGCATGTCGACGTCGCTCATCGCGTCGCGGTCGGCGTTGATGCCGAAGTACAGCATCCCGTTGTAGGACGTGACGCCGATCGCCAGTGTCTGGTTGTGCAGCAACGGCGGAACAGCGTAGGACTCCAGCAGTTTCGTGCCGGCGATGTACATCTGGTTCTGGGCGCCGGGAGCATTCGTGATGAGTAGATTGAACAGCCGCGCCGAGAAGCTCGTCGCGACACGAATGCCCATGGCGTGCAACGTCGGTGGCGCGAAGCCCGACAGCGTGATGATGGTGCGGGCGTCGACGAGGGCCGGCGCGGTCGGATGCGTTTCGGTGGCGTGCGCGATCTGGGACAGCCTGACCACCGGATTCCCTTCTCCCACAGGAAGATCCACCAGAAACGGCGCTACCTCGCCGATCGCCTGGCCGGGACCGGCGGAGTCGATCTCGGCGTCGGGGTACACCGGCATCGGCGCCATCGCGCGCACCGTGGTCGACGCGCGCACCGGTTCCCCGCGCGACAGCAGCCAGTTGCGCAGCGCGCCGGCGACCATCGCGAGCACCACGTCGTTGACGTCGCAGTCGTAGCGGGCCCTCACGGCGCGGAACTCGTCGAGGCTGCCCGAGGCCACTGAGAAGCGCCGGTTGCGGGACACGGTGGTGTTCAGCGGGCTGCTCGGCGCGGCGCCGCGGGCGACGGTGCGCGCCACGTCCGCGGCGCGACGCCCGAGGTCGACGAGATGGCTGGTGTTGGTGACGGCCTCGGTCATCATCGAGCGGACGGCGGCGGCCTGCGCAGTGGGTCGCATGATCCACTCACCGAGCGCGCCCATCAGCAGCTGCCGGTCACCGGGTTCGCGGCCGGGGATCCAGATGTCCTCACCGAACTCCGGCGGCTTCTGGGTGCGGTCGGCGATCACGTGCCCGATCTCCAGCGCGGTCATGCCGTTGACGAGCGCCTGATGCGACTTCGTGTAGATGGCCAGCCGGTTCTTGGCCAGGCCCTCGACCAGGTACATCTCCCACAGTGGCCGGGTCTTGTCCAGCGGGCGGGACCCGAGCCGGGCCACCAGTTCGTGCAGCTGGGCGTCGCTGCCCGGCGACGGCAGCGCCGAGCGCCGGACGTGGTAGGTGATGTCGAAGTCACGGTCGTCGATCCACACCGGCCGGGCCAGTCCGAGGGTTACCTCGCGCACCTTCTGCCGGTAGCGAGGGATCTGCGGTAGCCGCTGCTCGACGGTGGCCAGCAGTGTCTCGTAGCTCAGCCCGTTGCGGGGCCTGCGCAGGATCTGCAGCGACCCGACGTACATCGGCGTCGCCGAGTTCTCCAGGCGGAAGAAGGACGCGTCCGACGCCGACAACCTCGTCACCATGTGCGGCGCTGCCTCCCCATTCGCCTCGTCGCTGTACGGACCCTGCCACGGTATCGGCATTCCCCCGGGCAGCCCACCACATGTGCACATCAGGTGCTCGATGGGGTCCGGCAGCCGTGCGAACATGGAGCGGTCTGCAACTCTCCGGCAGATCGACCACCGCGATCACTGGAGAGCCCGCATGTCCGCACCCCGCAACCTGTCCGAACTCGCGCAGCCGCCGTCGGCGTGGAGAACCTCGCCGGTCGTCGATTACGAACCCCGCCCACGGCCGTTGGCCCGCCCGGCGCCGCCGTGCCCGGTCCCGTCCGGGGCAGCCCTGCACCGGGCGCCGCAACGACCGGTGCGCACCCGCCGTCCGCCGCCACTTTCCCACGAGCCGCCGCCGCCGCGGTCGGCCGTGCTGTTCGCCGAGACCGCGTTGCGCCGGGTCATCGAGGTCATCGACCGGCGCCGGCCCGTGGCGCAGCTGCGTCCGCTGATGCCGCCGGTGCTCGTCGACTGCGTCATCGCCCGCGCCGCGGCGCCGCGGACGGGCAGCGCGACGCTGCGACGGGTGCGGGTCCGCTCCGTCGGCAGCGACGGGGAGGTCACCGCCGCGGAGGTGTTCGCGTCGTTCACCCGCAGCGGCCGCGTACACGCCGTCGCGGGACGGATCATCCGCCACGACAACAGCTGGCGCCTGGTGGCGCTGCAGATCGGATGAGTCAGCGGCGCTTGGCGTGCCGGCCGCTCTTCTGCTGCTGGCGGGCGGCCTCGCGCCGTTCCTTGCGGCTGCCGCCGGTCGACGGAGCGCCGCCTGAGCGCTTGACCTCGACGCCGCCGTCCTCGGACGGACCCGAGTAGGTCAGCGGCTGGGCCTTCTCGTCGAGCCCCTTGGCGCGTAGGCCGGCCGCGGGGGCGGGCCGCTCCTTGGTGGCCACGCCGCCCTGCTGGGCCGCGGCGGCGGCGAACTCGGCGAGGCCGGACGGGGTGGGCTGGGCGGCCACCGCCGGCGCGGCCGGGGCCCGCTCGACCTGCACGTTGAACAGGAAGCCGACCGACTCCTCCTTCATGCCGTCGAGCATCGCGACGAACATGTCGTAGCCCTCACGGGCGTATTCGACCTCAGGCCGCTGCTGGGCCAGCCCGCGCAGGCCGATGCCCTCGCGCAGGTAGTCCATCTCGTAGAGATGCTCGCGCCATTTGCGGTCTAGCACGTTGAGCAGCACGTTGCGCTCCAGCTGACGCATCGCGCCCTCGCCGGCGATCTCCTCGATCTCACGCTCACGCTCGGCGTAGGCCCGCTCGGCGTCGGCGATCAGCGCGTCGAGAAGCTCCTCGCGGGTCAGCTCGCCGGGCTCGCCGACGGCGTCGGAGTCGATCAGGTCGTGGTGGTCGATGCTCACCGGGTAGAGCTGCTTGAGCCCTTCCCACAGCTTCTCCAGGTCCCAGTCCTCGGAGTAACCCTCGGCGGTGGCGCCGTCGACGTAGGCGGTGATCACGTCGACCAGGATCTTGTGGGCCTGCTCGGCGAGGTTCTCGCCTTCCAGGATGCGGCGGCGCTCGGCGTAGATCACCTTGCGCTGCTGGTTCATCACCTCGTCGTACTTCAGCACTTCCTTGCGGATGTCGAAGTTCTGCTGCTCGACCTGGGTCTGGGCGCTCTTGATCGCGCGCGAGACCATCTTGGCCTCGATCGGCACGTCGTCGGGCAGGTTCAGCCGGGTCAGCAACGTCTCCAGGGTGGCGCCATTGAAGCGGCGCATCAGCTCGTCGGCCAGCGACAGGTAGAAGCGGGACTCACCGGGGTCGCCCTGGCGGCCGGAGCGACCGCGCAGCTGGTTGTCGATGCGGCGCGACTCGTGCCGTTCGGTGCCGAGCACGTAGAGCCCGCCGACGGCGATGACGTCCTTGGCTTCTTCGGCCACCTCCTCCTTGACCGCGGGCAGCTCCTCGTGCCAGGCCTGCTCGTACTCGTCGGGCGTCTCGACCGGATCGAGGCCGCGCTGACGCAGCCGCCGGTCGAGCAGGTAGTCGACGTTGCCGCCGAGCACGATGTCGGTGCCGCGGCCGGCCATGTTGGTGGCGACCGTGATCGCGCCGAGCCGGCCGGCCTCGGCGATGATGCCGGCCTCCTGCTCGTGGTACTTCGCGTTGAGCACGTTGTGCGGGATGCGCCGCTTCTCGAACTGCCGGGACAGGAACTCGGAGCGTTCCACGCTGGTGGTGCCGATCAGGACCGGCTGGCCCTTCTCGTAGCGCTCGGTCACGTCGTCGACGACGGCGATGAACTTGGCTTCCTCGGTCTTGTAGATGAGGTCGGACTGGTCGGAGCGGATCATCGGCCGGTTGGTCGGGATCGGCACCACGCCGAGCTTGTAGATCTCGTGCAGCTCGGCGGCCTCGGTCTCGGCGGTGCCGGTCATGCCGGCCAGCTTGTCGTAGAGGCGGAAGTAGTTCTGCAGCGTGATGGTCGCGACGGTCTGGTTCTCGGCCTTGATCTCGACGTGTTCCTTGGCCTCGATCGCCTGGTGCAGGCCCTCGTTGTAGCGCCGGCCGATCAGCACGCGGCCGGTGAAGTCGTCGACGATGAGAACCTCGCCGTTGCGGACGATGTAGTGCTTGTCGCGCTCGAACAGCTCCTTGGCCTTGATGGCGTTGTTGAGGTAGCTGATCAGGGGCGAGTTGGCGGCCTCGTAGAGGTTCTCGATGCCCAGCTGGTCCTCAACGAACTCGACGCCGAGCTCGTTGATGCCGACCACCCGCTTCTTGATGTCCACCTCGTAGTGGACGTCCTTCTCCATCAGCGGGGCCAGCCGGGCGAACTCGGTGTACCAGTTCGAGCCGCCGTCGGCGGGGCCGGAGATGATCAGCGGGGTGCGGGCCTCGTCGATCAGGATGGAGTCGACCTCGTCGACGATCGCGAAGTTGTGGCCGCGCTGGACGCAGTCCTCGAGCCGCAGCGCCATGTTGTCGCGCAGGTAGTCGAAGCCGAACTCGTTGTTTGTGCCGTAGGTGATGTCGGCGTTGTAGGCCGCCCGGCGCTGATCCGGGGTCATCTGGGACAGGATCACGCCGACCTCGAGGCCGAGGAAGCGGTGCACGCGGCCCATCTGCTCGGCGTCGCGCTTGGCGAGGTAGTCGTTGACCGTGACGATGTGCATGCCCTTGCCGGACAGCGCGTTCAGATAGGCCGGCAGCACCGCGGTCAGCGTCTTGCCTTCACCGGTCTTCATCTCGGCGACGTTGCCGAAGTGCAGCGCGGCGCCGCCCATCACCTGGACGTCGAAGTGCCGCTGGTTGAGCACCCGCCAGGCCGCCTCGCGGGCCACGGCGAACGCCTCGGGCAGCAGGTCGTCGAGGTCCTCCTTGCCGTCGGCCAGCCGCCGGCGAAACTCGTCGGTCTTGGCCCGCAGCTCGGCGTCGGAGAGCTTCTCGATGTCGTCGGACAGGGTGTTGACATAGTCAGCCACCCCCTTGAGGCGCTTGACCATGCGGCCTTCGCCGATACGGAGCAACTTCGACAGCACGCTGAATACCTTTTTCCTCGCCGGATGCGTTACGCGAATAGACGGACACCATCGTAGGTGACGCGCCGAAAATGCTGGTCGCGCGTCTCCGCCGCGACGTGCCGGATCCTCGTGGCCGCCTCACAGCCGCGGTGGGGCGCACACGGAAATCCCCCGGGATCCGACACATCGGGCCCCGGGGGATTCCGGTTGCTCAGGAGGGTACGGCGAGCTTGATCAAGCCGTAGTCGAACGCGTGGCGCCGGTAGACCACGCAGGGCCGGTCGCTCTCCTTGTCATGGAAGAGGAAGAAGTCGTGGCCCACGAGTTCCATCTCGTAGAGCGCGTCGTCGACGGTCATCGGGGTGGCCGGATGTTCCTTGACACGCACGATCCGCCCGGGTTCGTGGTCGTCGGCGGTGTCGGCGAGTCCGGCATCGGGGGTCGCGCCATCTTGGGTGGGCGGCGCGAACACCTGCTCGAGGTGGTCAGGTGAACAGGCCTCGTGCAGCGACCGCGGGGTTTTGTCCCCGTAGTGGATCTTGCGACGGTCCTTGCTCTTGCGCAGCCTGCTCTCAAGTTTGCTCACCGCCGCTTCCAGGGCGGCGTAGAAGCTGTCTGCGCACGCTTCACCGCGCACCACCGGGCCGCGCCCCCGCGCGGTGATCTCCACGTGCTGACAGTTCTTGCGCTGCCGGCGGTTCTTCTCGTGATAAAGCTCGACTCCGAAGAGGTAAATGGTGCGGTCGAATCTCTCAAGACGGGCCAGTTTTTCGGCGACATAGGCGCGGAAATGATCGGGCACTTCGACGTTGCGCCCAGTCACCACCACCTCGGCGTTCGGAGTCGCGTCAGACGACCCCGCCGCGTCGTCGGGGTCCATCAAAATCGTGCTGTCGGCGTCCACGGAAATTCTTGACATACTTGGCAACTCGATTTCCTCTCGCGATCGCACGCCCCGTGCGTGCCCAACTGAACAGACGTGGCACCGACGGGGCTTTCTGGTCTCGCCACTCGCCGGTGCAAGGTGTCGACTACTCACCTCCTACCGCTGGCGCGATACCGGCGTCTCGCTACTGAGCGCCGCCGTGAAATGTTCACGGATGGTTGGTGCCGACGGTAGTCGCTGTTCACCGGACGTGCCACTAAATCGTCCTTCTGTTCTCAGTTCTTCACGCCGGATTGATCCTCGGGTAATCAGGCGCGGGAGGTCACGCGTTCGCCAGCGCGAGCACAGCAACGACGTCGGCCCCGATGGTTTGCAGGACGCGGACCGATTCGGCGGCGGTGGCGCCCGTGGTGATCACGTCGTCGACCACCACCACGGGGTCGGCGACGGGCCCGCGCACACGCACCCGCCCGGCGACGTTGCGCTGCCGCGCCGCCGGCGACAGCCCGACGGAGTCGCGGGTGAACGCCCTGAAGCGCAGGACCGGAGCGACCGTCACCCCGGGCAGGCCCGCCGCGGCGTCGCGGGCGATGCAGGTCACGGGGTCACCGCCGCGGCGCCGGGCCGCCGTGCGGCGCGTGGGCGCCGGCACCAGGGTCAGCGGCACGTCGAGCAGCCCCCAAACCAGCAAATGCGCGAGCGCGTCGGACAGTGCCGCGGCGAGCGGGTGCCGCAGGTCGGCGCGGCCGCGCTCCTTGAGCGCGACGATGGCCTTTCGCCGCGGGCCGGCGTAGCGGCCCAGCGACAGCACCGGCACGCCGGGGTCGATCCGCGGGGTGACCAGGTGCGGTTCGTCGGACCGGACCGCGAGGTCGTCGGCGCAGTTTCGGCACCACGCGGTGCCATCGGTGTCGCATCCGCCGCACTGGAGCGGAAGCACCAGATCGAGCACGGGCCCAGTGTCGGCCCGACGTCCGACAACTCCGGCCCCGTTTGTCGCGGAATAGCATTCCTGGCTGCGAACAAGGCAGCTTTCACAACCACCACTTCTCACTCGCGACCGGGCATGCCTTGCTACTCAGCGATGATCGAGTCTCCCGGCACCCGCAGGGCCACTGGCTGCAGCGGCTTCTCGGCCGGACCGTTGACCACCTCGCCGTCCAGACCGAACCTGCTGCCGTGGCAGGGGCAGTTGATCGTCCCCTCAGCCACCTCGTCGACCAGGCATCCGTTGTGGGTGCACACCGCCGAGAACGCCTTGTACTCGCCGGCGGCCGGCTGGGTCACCACGATCTCACCGACGATCACGCCGGCGCCCACAGGCACATCGGCGGTCGAGGTCAGGGGCTTGCCCGCCGGCGCCGACGGCGACGCCCCCGACGCCGGAGCCGTCTCCGATACCGACTCCGGTCCCGATCCCGATTCCGATTTCGATCCACCCGAACACGCGGCCACTGCAGCCGCCGCCAAGCCGATCCCCGCACCGGCGAGCACTGTCTTGCGCGGAACTTCCATCGCCATACCGAACCTCTCCGTAGAGCTGGCCGCCGGAGGGCTGTTCCGGCAGCACGTTCAGTGTCAGCCCGGCAGCACCGGCACCGCACCCGCTGACATCAGCGGCCGCACCTCGTTCCATGCCGGGTCCTCGGCGGCCGAGCCCGACAGCAGCAGCACGCCGCGCCCGTCGGCGACATACACCGCCGACGGGCCGGCGGCGACCGTGCGGACCGGCATCAGCAGGTTGCGGCTCGGACCGTCGGAGTTGACCCCGTCGAGGTTGACGTAGGACACCGGGTTCTGCGGGACGGTGCGGGTGACGACGATGTCGTCACCGGTGCGCCAGGACAGCGACACCGCGGTCTCCCCCAGCCCGTAGCCGAGCCGTCGTGGGTAGGTCAGCGCGTAGTTCCCGCCGGCGGTCTGCTCGACCCCGGCCAGGACGATCTTGCCCTCGATCACCATGGCCGCGCGGGTGCCGTCGCGGGAGAGCTGCAGTTCGGCGATGGCGCCCGGGAACCGGGTGACGACAGCGCTGACGTCGACCGGGATCCGGGCGGGCTGTCCGGAGGCGTCCTGGATGACGCGGACGACGTTGTTGCCGTCCACGACGACCCAGACCGCGTCGTCGAGCGACCAGCTGGGCCGGCTCAGGCTGCGGCCGTCCATGGCCTGGGTGGCGTTGCCGCCCAGCGGCCCCACCCACAGCGACGACGCCATGTCAGGTGCGCCGGGGCGCAGCGTGACGATGGAGGCGACCTCTTGGCCGGAGCGCGACAGCGCCGCGGCCGTCTGCCCCGGCATCTGTCCGAACGGTCCGGGGACGCGCGGAGCACGCTGACCGTCGATCCGCACCAGCGACCCTCCGACGAGCCCGTGCAGGCCTGCCGCCGCGCCGTCGGCGGCGCCGGGGTCGGTCGCCGCGACGTCGGCGGTGTCCCAGCCTTCGGCGAAGCGGTCGTCGAGGGCGGCACCGTCGGCGTTGATCACGTACGGGCCGTTGATGCCCGACCGGGCCAGCGTCCAGATCAGTTGCGCGGCAAGCAGTTGCCTGCTGTGCGGGTCCGTCGTCGACAGATTCTCCAGATCGATGCGGGCCCCGCCGTAGCCTCGGCCGATGCCGGTCTTGCCACCGTCGGCGCGGGTCACCGGCCCGCGCAACCGCATCGGCGGGCCGAGCAGGTTGCGCACCGTCTTGTCCATCTCGGGGCGCGGGCCGGTGACGAGCTTGCTCACCAATTCGGTGGCCAGCTGGTCGGGTTCGGACACCGCGACATAGCGAGGGTCGGGCACGACGGTCTTGCCGGTGGGGTCGGCGAAGTACAGCGTGTGCCGCTTGTAGGTGGCCTGGAACTGCTGCCAGTCCAGGAACACTCCGTTGGGCAGCCGGTCGATTCGCCACCCGCCCGAGGTCTTGACCAGTTCGATCGGGCCCGGATCGGGCAGCGCGCCGGCGCCGGTCTCGAAGACACCCATGTCCGACAGCGAGCCGAGGATGTCGGCGCGCATCGTGACCTGGACCCGGTCCGGCGAGCGAGTTTCGACGAACACGACGTTGTCGATCAGCAGCGCGCTGCCGGCGTCGTCCCAAGTGGCCGACGCCGATTCGGTGAGGAACTGCCGGGCGGCCAGGTGCCGGTTGGCGGGATCGGCGGTGGCCTTGAGGAATTCGCGCAGCAGCACGTCCGGGTCCATGCCGGGGGTGGGTTTAGGCAGGCTGGGCGGCGCCGGCCGGTCGACGGTCCCGATTGCCTGCGGCGACGACGAGCTCGGCACCCCGGCACAGCCGGTCAACATCACCATGAACGCGCAAAGCCACAGCGCGGCAACGCGTCTCACACGCTCTCCCCTGCCGTCTCGCACACCCGGCGGCTGGATCCGCCGGACACTTCGATCGGCTTGACCGGCAGCGGGCTGCTGGTCACCTTGTGGCCGCGCACCAGCGGCAGCGTCAGTCGGAAGCAAGCGCCCTTGCCCAGTTCACCCCAGGCTTCCAGCCTGCCCTGGTGTAGCCGGGCGTCCTCGATGCTGATGGCCAGCCCCAGGCCGGTGCCGCCGGAGCGGCGCACGCGGGACGGGTCGGCGCGCCAGAACCTGCTGAACACCAGCTTCTCCTCACCGGGGCGCAGCCCGACGCCGAAGTCACGGACGGTGACCGCGACCGTGTCCACGTCGGCGGCCATCCGGATCTGGACGGGTTTGTGCTCGGCATGGTCGATGGCGTTGGCGATCAGGTTGCGCAGGATCCGCTCGACCCGGCGCGGGTCGACTTCGGCGATCACCTCGTCGGTGGGAAGGTCGACGTTCATCTCGACGTCGGCATGCTCGGCCAGGTGCCCGACGTTGTCCAGGGCGTTCTGCACGATGGAGCGCAGGTCGACGGCCTCGACGGCCAGTTCGGCGACGCCGGCGTCGTGGCGCGAGATCTCCAGCAGGTCGTTGAGCAGAGACTCGAACCGATCCAGCTCGTTGACCATCAGCTCGGTGGAGCGGCGCAGGGCCGGGTCGAGGTCTTCGGCGTGGTCGTGGATCAAGTCGGCGGCCATGCGCACGGTGGTCAGCGGTGTCCGCAGCTCGTGGCTGACGTCGGAGGTGAAGCGGCGCTGCAGGTTCCCGAACTCTTCGAGCTGGGTGATCTGGCGGTGCAGGCTCTCGGCCATGTCGTTGAACGACACCGCCAGCCGGGCCATGTCGTCCTCGCCGCGCACCGGCATGCGTTCGGTCAGATGTCCCTCGGCGAAGCGTTCGGCGATCCGCGACGCCGACCGCACCGGCAGCACGATCTGGCGGGCGACCAGCAGGGCGATCGCGGCGAGCAGACCGAGCAGCACGATGCCGCCGGTGGCCATGGTGCCGCGCACCAGAGCGATCGTGGAGTCCTCGTTGTTGAGCGGGAAGATCAGGTACAGCTCGAGGTTGGTCACCGGTGACGAGGTCGGGCTGCCGATGATCAATGCGGGCCCGGAGAAGCCGTCGATGTGCACGGTGGCGTACTGGTAGCTGACCTGTCCGGCTTTGACGAAGTCGCGCAGGGTGTCGGGGATCTGGTTGACCGGGCCGGCGGCGGTGGCTGCGCGGGGACCGTCGCCGGGCACGACGAGCACCGCGTCGAACGTCCCGGCAAGGCCGGCGCCCGCGTCGGCCTTGCGGTCGATCAGCGTGTTGCGCGCCAACTGCAGGCTGCTGTCCAACGACCGGGTCTCCTCACCACCGACGATGCCGCTGACGGTGGTGCGGGCGCGTTCGATCTCCTCGGTGGCGGCGCCGACCTTGACTTCGAGGATGCGGTCGGTGATCTGGCTGGTCAGGACGAAGCCGAGGACCAGGATGACGGCCAGCGACAATCCGAGGGTCAGCGTGACCACGCGAAGTTGCAGAGACCGCCGCCACACCGTGCTCAGCGCGCGGCCCAGCACACCCAGTCCGCGGATCAGCGGGGCCGACCGACGGTGGATGCGCCGCCGGGACCCGAAGATCACGGCGACCGCCGGGCGGGCCGTCTGATCACGCCGACGGCGGGCCGTCTGATCACGCCGACGGCGGGCCGTCTGATCACGCCGACGGCGGGCCGTCTGATCACGCCGACGGCGGGCCGTCTGATCACGCCGACGGCGGGCCGTCTGATCACGGAGGTCCGGCCTTGTATCCCACTCCTCGAACGGTCAGCACCACCTGCGGGTTCTCCGGGTCTTTCTCGACCTTGGCCCGCAGCCGCTGGACATGCACGTTCACCAAACGGGTGTCGGCGGGGTGGCGGTAACCCCACACCTGTTCGAGCAGCACATCACGAGTAAACACCTGGCGTGGTTTCCGTGCCAGCGCCACCAGCAGGTCGAACTCCAGCGGCGTCAGTGAGATCTGTTCGCCCTGCCGGGTCACCTTGTGGGCGGGCACGTCGATGTCGATGTCGGCGATCGAGAGCATCTCGGCCGGCTCGTCCTCGTTGCGGCGCAGCCGCGCGCGCACGCGGGCCACCAGCTCCTTGGGCTTGAACGGCTTCATCACATAGTCGTCGGCGCCGGACTCCAGGCCGAGCACCACGTCGACGGTGTCGGTCTTGGCGGTCAGCATGACGATCGGCACGCCGGAATCCGCGCGCAGCACACGGCACACGTCGATGCCGTTCATGCCGGGCAGCATGAGATCCAGCAGCACCAGATCGGGACGCAGTTCGCGCACCGCGGTCAGCGCCTGGGTGCCGTCGCCGATGACGGCGGTGTCGAATCCCTCCCCCCGCAGCACGATGGTGAGCATCTCGGCGAGCGAAGGGTCGTCGTCGACTACCAGGATCCTTTGCCTCATGGTGTCCATGGTGTCACCAGATGGCGATAAAGCGCCGCTACCACGCGGGGTGTTTTGCGAGTTGAGCGCGGTTCGCGGCGTGAGCCTCAGTCGACCGCTTCGAGCACGTCGCGCTGCTCGGCGACGGACTGCAACACCTCGTAGCCGATCTGGCGAACGCTGGCGACGACCGGGCTGGTGCAGAGCCGGGCCGAGGTCGTCCCACCGACCACCCAGCCCAGCGTCGCGCTGCGGGACAGCGCGCGCCGCGCGGCCCGGGCTTCCCGGTCTTCCGTCGGGGCCATCGCGAGCACGAGCTGCTTGCGCGAGTACTGCGCGCCGGCGGCGTCCTGGATGACGGGATTGGTCCACCAGTGCTCGAACGGAATACGGGAACCGCTGAAGATCTGGTCACCGCTGCGGGTGCGGATCGGCGCCGGCGGGTACATCGCGAGCTTCGGGACGTACTCCTCGGCGCCGTGGTGGCGGCTGCGGATCCGCATCAGGGTGAGCCCGGCGAGCGCGCAGGTCGTCTTCTGGTTAGGCACACCGGCGGTGTCCACCCAGGTCAGCGTGTCACGCAATCCGTAGAGCGCATCCGATCCGTCGGTGCGATACAGCAGCGCCCGCAGGTGACCGGCCAACGGCTTCACCTCGGTGTGCCGGCCCTGATCGAAGCGCTGATTCGCCGACCTGACGCAGGCGAGCAGCTGATCCAGTGTTTGCAGCGATACGGTCTGGACACGCGATTGAACGAGCAACGATTCCCCCTGAGCACAACTGTCACCGTGGCGACTTCCCCGGAACTGGAGCCTATCCGCTCAGGCACGAGTTCGCTCCGTTACCGCAACCCTCAGCGCGACGACAGCCGCGCGGCGAGTGCTGCGGCGTCGACCTCCGGGGGCACCACCACCCACGGCCCACCCCAGTCCGCGGCGGCGAGTTCGGCATAGACCGCGCCGGTGCGCCGCTGCAGCCCGTCGTCACGCTCGTAGGCGTCGCGCGCCCGGTCGGCTTCCTCGGCGGCCCGGTTCACCGCCCGCTGCGCCGCGAGCTCGGTCGGAACATCAAGCAGCACTTGCCAATCGGATTTCGGCAGACCCAGCCGCCCGTATTCGAGGTCGCGCACCCAGGCGACCACCTCGCCGTCGGCGCCCTGATGCAGACGGGCCGCGCTGTACGCCGCGTTGGACGCCACGTAGCGGTCCAGGATCACCACGTCGTAGGTGATCCGGAGCTGTTCGATCTCGTCGCGTGCGCCCGCACGGTCCATGGCGAACAGCACGGCCATCGCGTACACGGAGTCGGCGAGGTCCCCGTGCCGGCCGTGCAGCGCCTCGGCCGCGACGTCGGCATGCACTGAGGCGCCGTACCGCGGGAACGCCAGGCTCGTCACGGACAGCCCGCCGGATTCGAACGCCGCGCGCAGACCGTTGGTCAGGGTGCGTTTGCCGGCGCCGTCGACTCCCTCGATCACGATGAGCACTCGGCGAGCCTAATCGAGCTTTTCGGACATGTGGCGGGCAAACATTGACGGCGATCGGATCCCCGCCCATAGTTCTACAAGTGCGGGGTGGTCAGGGAGGCGGCAAAGGCGCGGGTTTGGCTGTCGCAGCGGGGGTCGGCTCGGCGGTGTTCTTCGGAGTGGGCTGCGGGGTGGCCGCGGCCGACGATTCCGCGGGCATCGATTCGTCGGAGCAACGCGAGACCGGTCCGACCCGGGAAGACTCCGCATCCAGGGTCGGCGACGAGTCCGCTGATGCCGGTTCCGAGGCGCCGGCCGCCGACGCCGAGGACGACGCCGCCGACGAGGACGTTCCCGAAGAGGTCACCGATGAAGAAGTCGCCGGGGAAGCGCCCTCCGGCGAGCTGACCGACGATGGCGAGGCGGCTGAGGACGACGCGCCCGAGGTCGTCGACGATGGCAACACGGCTGAGGACGACGCGCCCGAAGTCGTCGACGATGGCAACACGGCGGTCGACATCGACGACGAGCCTGCGCCGTCGCCGGCCCCCGTCGCCGCCACGCAGTTGTTCGGCGCGACGGCCGCATCGCGCCGCGAATTCGACGCGGGACCGTCCGAGTCGGGGCCGTCGGTCGCGACGACGGCGGTCAGGACGACCGCCGTCGATGCGGCGGCGCAGAACGATATCGTCTACACCGATGAGCCGACGTTCTTCGACCGGATCGTGGTCGCGAGCCTTTACGTGCTGCGCGGGATCTCCAGCTTCATCGGCGTCGACTTCTACGGGCTGATCGGCAAGGCACTGGAGAGCCGGAATCCGCCGTGGTTCGTCAAGGGCGGCCTCGACGTCCGTCGCACCGAGTTCGAGGCGGCCGACGACCCGGAGGGTGCGGTGTGGGATGTGTGGGAGTTCCACCCTCCGAACCCGACCGGCAAGACGGTGGTCGCCGTGCACGGCGGAGGGTTCATCGTCGAGCCGCTTGTCACCCACTGGCTCGCGTACGCCAACATGGCGCGCGAGACCGGCGCGACGGTAGTCGTGCCGATGTACCCGCTCGGGACGACGAAAGCCGGGACCGCGGTCAAGGTTGTTCCGGCCATGGCGCAGTTCCTCTCCGGCCAGATCGACACCCACGGCGCGGAAAACGTCAGCATCTACGCCGATTCCGCCGGTCCGTCGCTGGCGATGGCGGCGGTGCGCGAACTCATCCTCGACGGAAAGCCGGTGCCGGCCAGCATGGTGCTGCTGTCCTTCACCCCCGACGGTTCACTCTCCAATCCGGACATCTACGAGGTCGACGACCCGATCATCGACGTGCGGAACCTCGACTTCTACACCCGCGAGAACCACTGGGGCGATGGTCTCGATCCACGGGACCCGCTGCTCAGCCCATTGTTCTTCGAAGACGAAGTGCTCGCTGCGCTTCCCCCATCGACGATCTATGTGGGCGAACTGGAATACGCCCTGCCCGACACACTGCTGCTGCACGAGAAGTGGTCAGCCGCAGGCGGTGTGGCGTCGACCGTCATCGGCACGGGGCAGTTCCACGACTGGGCGCTCGGCGGGCTTTCCTTCAACTCGGCGGGGCCCAAGGTACGCCCCGACATCTACCGTCAACTCGGCCTCAATGATGTTGCGCCAGGTCCGAAGACGATCACCACCGCACCACCGTCGTTCGGCGACAACTTCGTCGTCGGACTGCTGCGGACCCTGCGATGGATCAACGAGGAGACCGGCATCAAGATCCTCAGCGGTGTGGCCGGCGCCTCCACCAGCACCACTCCCCCATGGCTGTTGACGCTCGGACTCAAGGTGACCGAACGTCAGTACAACGGGTGGACGGTGTGGGAGTTGGCTTCCCCCAAGCCGTCCGGTGAATTCGTGGTGGCGTTGCACGGCGGCGGGTTCGAGGCCGAGGCCACCGTCCTGCATTGGTCGGATTACGCGCAGATGGCCCGCGAAACCGGGGCGACGGTACTGGTGCCGATCTATCCGATGGCGCCGCCGAAGAGCACCGGCACCGCCGAGACGCTGGTGCCGCCGATGGCCGACTACCTGAAGATCCTGATCGACACCCACGGGGTGGACAACGTCAGCCTCTACGGCGACTCCTCGGGAGGCTCGTATGCGGTGCTTGCGGTGCAGGAGATGTTGCGCCGCTGCCGAATCGAGGTGACGTGCGTGCCCGCCGAGGCGCAGCCGTCGCGCATGGTGCTGGTCTCCCCGGCGCTGCACCTGACGTTGCGCGGGCCGGAGATCGACGCGATCGACGACCCGATCCTGCCGCGCCGCGAGCCCGGCGAGGGGCCGCGCTGGAACGGCGACTGGGATCTCGACGATCCCCGCGTCAACCCGATCTCGGGAGCGGATCTGACCGGTCTGCCGCCGACCACGGTGTACATCGGCACGATCGAGAAGCTGTTGCCGGGCGTTCTGGCGTTCCGCGACAAGGTGCTGTCGCAGGACCCCGACGCCGACCTGACGGTGATCATCGGCGACGGGCAGATGCACGGATGGGCGCTCGGCGGCATCGTGGTCAACTCGCAGGCTCCCGTGTGGCGGGCCAACGTCTACCGGCAGCTGGGGCTGCTGTCCACAGATTCGGCGCGGTACATGACGCTGCAGGTCGCCTAATCGTCGAAGGCGCTGAGCACCAGCTGGTTTCGTGACCGGTCGAGGTGGGCTTCCCACGCCTGCATCGCTCACTTGGCGGAGCTGGCCACACTCGACTGCAGCACCACGGTGTTCACTGGCGGGTCGAGGAACACTCGGGTGCTCCTGCGCGGACCGCCGAAGAAGATGTTCAACTCCACGCCGGTAAGGAACGGTCCGGGCGGCAGTGCGGGTTCGAGGACCTTCTGCGCCGCCGGCCGGTTGCCGACGTCCTCGGCGTCGTACTTCCCGACCAACCCCGTCATGGTTTCGGGCGTGACCTGCACGACGGCGTCGATCCACGTCAGTGACAGGCGGGTCGGCTCGGTGGCGCCGCTGTTGTCCCATCGGATCCACGACGCCGACACCGGCGCGCCGAGGGCTGGGAACGTCGTGGCCAGCTCCTCGGTGTCGTGCCGCACTTCCGGGGCGGACCGTGTCGAGGTGACCTCGGGCTCGGCGGCCTCCTCGGCGGGCTGGCCCTGACATGCCGCCAGGGCCAGCACAACGCCGAGGGTCACCGCGCTCAGCAGTCGTGCCACGTCAGTAGCGGTAGTGCTCCGGCTTGTACGGGCCCTCGACGTCGACACCGATGTACTCGGCCTGCTCCTTGGTGAGCTTGGTCAGCGTGCCACCGAGTGCCTCGACGTGGATGCGCGCGACCTTCTCGTCGAGGTGCTTGGCCAGGCGGTAGACCTCGTTGTCGTACTCGTCGTTCTTGGTCCACAGCTCGATCTGGGCGATCACCTGGTTCGAGAAGCTGTTGCTCATCACGAACGACGGGTGGCCGGTGGCGTTGCCCAGGTTGAGCAGCCGGCCCTCGGACAGCACGATGATCGAGTTGCCGTTGTCGAAGACCCACTGGTCGACCTGCGGCTTGATGTTGATCCGGGTGGCGCCCGAACGCTCCAGCGCGGCCATGTCGATCTCGTTGTCGAAGTGGCCGATGTTGCCGAGGATGGCCTGGTTCTTCATCGCCTTCATGTGGTCGAGGGTGATGATGTCCTTGTTGCCGGTGGAGGTGATGACGATGTCGGCCTCGCTGATGCCCTGCTCGACGGTGACGACGTCGAAGCCGTCCATCAGGGCCTGCAGCGCGTTGATCGGGTCGATCTCGGTGACCGCGACGCGGGCACCCTGGCCGGCCAGCGACTCGGCGCAGCCCTTGCCCACGTCGCCGTAGCCGCAGATCAGGACCTTCTTACCGCCGATGAGCACGTCGGTGCCGCGGTTGATGCCGTCGATCAGCGAGTGCCGGGTGCCGTACTTGTTGTCGAACTTGCTCTTGGTGACCGAGTCGTTGACGTTGATCGCCGGGAAGGCCAGTTCGCCGGCGGCGGCGAACTGGTACAGGCGCAGCACGCCGGTGGTGGTCTCCTCGGTGACGCCCTTGACCGACTCGGCGATCTTGGTCCACTTGTCCTTGTCGGTCTCGAACCGCTCGCGCAGCAGGTTCAGGAACACCTTGTACTCGGCAGAGGCTTCAATGTCATCGTCCTCAAGGGTTGGCACGACGCCGGCCTTCTCGAACTGGGCGCCGCGCAGCACCAGCATGGTGGCGTCGCCGCCGTCGTCGAGAATCATGTTCGCCGGCTCGCCCTCCCAGGTGAGCATCTGCTCGGCGGCCCACCAGTACTCCTCGAGCGTCTCGCCCTTCCAGGCGAAGACCGGGGTGCCCTTGGGCTCCTCGGGGGTGCCGTGCGGGCCGACGACGACGGCGGCGGCGGCGTGGTCCTGGGTGGAGAAGATGTTGCAGCTCGCCCATCGCACTTCAGCGCCGAGCGAGGTCAGCGTCTCGATCAGTACGGCGGTCTGCACGGTCATGTGTAGCGAGCCGGAGATCCGTGCCCCCTTGAGCGGCTGGACCTCGGCGTACTCCTGGCGAAGCGCCATCAGGCCGGGCATCTCGTGCTCGGCGAGGCGGATCTCTTTGCGCCCGAAATCTGCCAGCGACAGGTCGGCGACCTTGTAGTCGATCCCGTTGCGGACATCGGCGGTCAGAGCAGTCATGTAGAGCCCCTTTTGTGTTTCGTCAATTGCCTGTGAGCGCACGGGCGCGCGCGCAGCGGCGGCACCCATGCGAACAACCCCGGCCTGCGGGCTCGCGGGACAGGCGCTTCGGCGCTCTGCCGGCCAGGGGCGTCTATGACACCGTAGCGCCTCGGGTCCGTTGCCTGGTCATGGCCGTCCGTGACGACGCACTCTCCGGGCGCGACGACCCACATCCCGCTCCGCAGGGTTGCCGGGTCACGACCACGCATTTCAGGGCTCGACGACCCCGTATCGCTCGGCGAACGGCGTCATCAGCCGGGCCAGGTCGCGGGCGACGTCGTGGTCGGATTCCGGGGGCATCGAGATGTAGCTCATCGCCAGCCGGACGATGGCCCTGGCCAGCACCCCGGCGTCTTCGGAGCTGCTGCGCACCCAGCTGGTCATGAACGATTCCGCCAGCCGCGACGAGCAGTGGTTGATGATCGGCGCGCTGTCGGTGGTGATCAGTTGCAGCAGGTCGGGCTTCGAAGTCCCGGTGAGCAGCGAGATCACCAGCGGGTCGGCGGCCGACTCGGCGAAGAAGTCGCGGAAGCCCTGCAGGAACGCGGCGTAGACGTCGCCCACGTTATTGCCGATGGCGCCGTGGATCTGGTCGACGAGCCGGTCGGCCAGCCGCATCGCGTACCCCTGGGCCAGGCCCTGCCGCGAGCCGAACTCGTTGTAGATGGTCTGCCGGCTGATGCCGGCGGCCTTGGCGACGTCGGAGAGCGTGATGTGGGACCAGTCGCGGGTGAGCAGCAGCTCGCGCATTCCGTCGAGGATCGAGTCCCGCAGCAGCACCCGCGAGGCCTCGGCATAGGTGACGCGCTTGTCGGCGGGGCTGCTCACACGCGCGACAATAACGGTTCCCGCCGTCATGCTCTGCCGCCCTCTCCGCGAGCGTGCGTGTCTGCGGCGCTGCGCACGGCGCGGCGCTGACGAATCCGCACGCTCGCGGAGGATGACGGCGTGTTCACGGCCGGGCGACCTCGACCATGTCGAAATCCGACTTCGCCGCGCCGCAGTCCGGGCAGCTCCAGTCGTCGGGGATGTCGTCCCAGCGGGTGCCCGGGGCGATGCCGTCCTCGGGCCAACCCTTGGCCTCGTCGTACTCGAATCCGCATTGCACGCACACGAACAGCTTGTAGTCCATGGCTCTTCCTCTCACTATCGCTTTCTCGATGTTGTTCACACCGGTTCGAAATCAACCTTCTCGCGCACCGCGCAGTCGGGGCAGCACCATTCGTCGGGCACTTCGTCCCATCGGGTGCCCGCCGGAAACCCTTCGCGCGGTTCACCTTTGGCCTCGTCGTAGACGTAGTCGCAGCCAGGGCAGCGGTAGACGCTCACGCCTGGTACCGATGCTCGTCGCCGGCGCCGTACCGGGCCAGCACCTTGTCCCGCACCCGTGGATGGATGTTCACCCGAGTGATGTCGCCGTCGTAGTGGGCGAGCACACGGTGGTCCATCACTCTGCGCCACAACGGCGGGAAGTACGTCAGACCGATCATCGACGCGTACCCGCTGGGCAGGTTGGGGGCGCCGTCCATGCTGCGCAGCGTCTGGTAGCGACGGGTCGGGTTGGCGTGATGGTCGCTGTGCCGCTGCAGGTGGTACAGGAACAGGTTGGTGACGATGTGGTCGGAGTTCCAGCTGTGCGACGGCACGCAGCGCTCGTAACGGCCGCTCGCGGTCTTCTGCCGGAGCAGTCCGTAGTGCTCCAGGTAGTTCACGGTCTCCAGCAGCGTGAACCCGAACACCGCCGAGATCAGGATGTAGGGAACCAGCGCCCAGCCGAACACCGCGATCAGCACGCCGTAGAACACCAGCGACATCGCCCACGCATTGAGCACGTCGTTGGACCAGTGCCACGTGCTCTTGCCGGTGCGTTCCAGGCGCTTGGCCTCCAGCTCCCACGACGACTTCAGGCTGCCGAACACGCTGCGCGGCAAGAACTCCCAGAACGTCTCACCGAACCGAGCCGACGCGGGGTCCTCGGGGGTGGCGACGCGGACGTGGTGGCCACGGTTGTGCTCGATGTAGAAGTGGCCGTAGAACGTCTGCGCGAGCGTGATCTTGGCCAGCCAGCGCTCCAAAGAGTCTTTCTTGTGACCCATTTCGTGCGCGGTGTTGATACCGACACCACCCAGCAGACCGACCGACAGCGCCAGTCCGATCTTGGCGAACCAGCTCAGCCCGCCGTCGAAGCCCAGCCAGCTCAGGTCCGACGCGGTGAACAGGTACGCGCCGAAGATCACGCTGGCGTACTGGAACGGGATGTAGATGTAGGTGCAGTAGCGGTAGTACTTGTCGTTCTCCAGCCGCTCCATCACCTCGTCGGGCGGGTTCTGACCGTCCGGCCCGAAGAAGCGGTCGAGCGCCGGCAGGAGCACGTAGAGCAGGATCGGGCCGATCCACAGGGGCACCTGCGCGGCGGCGTGCCAGCCCATCTGGTTCAGCGCCCAGATCACCGGGACCATCACGAACAACGCCGTCGGAGCGATCAGCCCCATCAGCCACAGGTAGCGCTTTTTGTCGCGCCACTGCTCCACCTCGACTTCAGACACCTCTGGTGCGGTCACCCGTTGCCTCCTTGCTGTGAGTGCGGTCACCCTTCGAGGTTGACTATAGAGCCACTTTTGTCGCCTGTCTAGACACAGACCCACACTTTGTAAAGCAGTCCCTCCAGGCGCGAGCGTGCGAGTCTGCAGCGCGACACGCCGTTCCGAGGCGAACGAAGCGCACGCTCGTGGGTGGGCGGGGACTGCAGTCGTGCCGCAAAGCGGGTGCCAATCGCACACACATCGATGCCAGAGCTGCACGGCGCGGCCTGGTGTTCTCTGCCGCCGCGACGCCGCGAGCGTGCGCCGACTAGCGCGACACGCCGGTCAGCACCCCGCAGACACGCACCGTCGCGATGACGGTGCCAACAGTGATGCGAATGCCGAGACCTCGGTCAGTTCGTCAGGTTGCGCTTCCCGAGCAGCGAATGCCTGCGCCCGTAGAGGAAGTACACGACCACGCCGATGGCCATCCAGATCAGGAAGCGGATCCACGTCAGCCCGGTCAGGTTCAGCATCAACCAGACGCACGCGATGATCGACAGGATCGGCAGCAGCGGCACCCACGGCGTGCGGAACCCGCGCTTGAGGTCCGGCCGCGAGCGCCGCAACACGATCACGCCGGCCGACACCAGCACGAACGCGAACAGCGTGCCGATGTTGACCATCTCCTCCAGCTTGCCGATCGGGAAGACGGTCGCCGTCACCGCGACGACCGCGCCCACGATGAGCGTGATCCGCACCGGCGTGCCGTGCTCGCCGGTCTTGGCCAGCTGACGCGGCAGCAGCCCGTCACGCGACATGGCGAACAGCACCCGGGTCTGCCCGAGCACCAGCACGATGACCACGGTCGTCAATCCGGCCAGCGCGCCGATCGAGATCACCTTGGCGGCCCAGTCCACGCCGTTCAGCGAGAACGCGGTGGCCAGGTTCTGGGTTTCGGCCTCACGCAGATCGCGGTAGCTGACCATTCCGGTCAACACCACTGCGACCGCGACGTAGAGCACGGTGACGATCCCCAGGGAGGCGAGGATGCCGCGCGGGACGTCGCGCTGGGGCATCTTGGTCTCTTCGGCGGTGGTGGCCACGATGTCGAAGCCGATGAACGCGAAGAACACGATTGATGCGCCGGCCAGCACGCCGTACCAGCCGTAGTGGCTGCCCTCGGCGCCGGTCAGCAGCGAGAACAGCGACTGCTCGGTCCCCGAACCGCCCTCGCCGCCGGCTTCGGGTGACGGCACGAACGGGCTGAAGTTCTCCGCCTTGATGTAGAACGCGCCGACGATCACCACCAGCAGCACCACCGACACCTTGACCGCGGTGATGGCCAGGCTGACGCCGGCCGACAGTTTGGTGCCCATCGCCAGGATCATCGTGACGAGCGCGATGATCACCAGCGCTCCCCAATCCAGTTCGAAACCAGCCACTTCCGTGGTTCCGCCGGAGAAGTTGAAGACCGTGCCCAGATAGCTGGACCATCCCTTGGCGACGACGGCGGCCGCGACGGCGAACTCCAGGATCAAGTCCCAGCCGATGATCCACGCGACGAACTCCCCGAACGTCGCATAGGAGAACGTGTAGGCGCTGCCCGCGACCGGCACCGTGGACGCGAACTCGGCGTAGCACAGCGCGGCGAGCCCGCACGCGATCGCGGCGAAGATGAACGACAGCGAGATCGCCGGACCGGTGATGTTGGCCGCCGTGGACGCGGTGATGGTGAAGATGCCGGCGCCGATCACCACCGACACCCCGAAGACGGTCAGATCCCACCAGGTCAGCTCCTTGCGGAGCTTGGTGTCCGGTTCGTCGGTGTCGGCGATCGACTGCTCCACCGACTTGGTCCGCCGTCTGCTGACCGTTTGCGAGTCCGACTCCTGCACCATCGATCGTCCTTCTTTCGTCATCGCTTCAGCGGAATCTACCCATTACCGTGAATTTCAATGACTCAGACCGCCAAACACGCGATCGTGATCGGGGCAAGCCTCGGCGGACTGTGTTCGGCGCGGGTGCTCTCCGAGGCCTTCGACCGTGTCACCGTGTACGAACGCGACTCGCTGCCGGATGTACCGGCGCACCGGCAGGCGGTGCCGCAGAGCCGTCACGTGCATCTGTTGATGGCCCGCGGCGCGCAGGAGTTCGAGTCGCTGTTCCCGGGGTTGCTCGCCGACATGGTCGCTGGGGGGTGCCGATCTTGGAGAACCGGCCTGATTGCATCCACTTCGGCGCGGCCGGCCACGTGCTCGGCACCCAGCACCGCCTGCAGGACGAGTTCACCGCCTATGTGCCGAGCCGGGCACACCTGGAGTGGCAGATCCGGCGGCGCACCGCGGCGATCGCCAACGTGACCGTCTGCAACGGCGGTGTCGACGAACCGGTGTTCGACGGATGCCGGGTCACCGGGGTGCGACTGGCCGGCGGCGAGACGGTCGACGCCGATCTCGTCATCGACGCCACCGGCCGCGGTACGCGCCTTCCGGTCTGGTTGCAGCAGTGGGGTTTCGACCGCCCGCCTGAAGACACGGTGGACGTCGGGATCAGCTACGCCACGCATCAGTTGCGTATCCCCGACGGCCTGATCGCCGAGAAGGTGGTGGTGGCCGGCGCGTCCCGCGATCAGCCGCGTGGCCTGGGCATGCTGTTCTACGAGGACGGGACCTGGGGTCTGACCACGTTCGGAGTCGCGAAGGTGCAGCCGCCCAACGACTTCGACGGGATGTGCGCTCTGGCCGACGAGGTGCTGCCCGCGCATCTCAGTGGTGCGGTGCGCCGCGGCGAACCGCTGGGCGAGGTGGCGGTGCACAAGTATCCGACCAGCCGGTGGCGCCGCTACGACAAGCTGGACCGGTTCCCCGCGGGCATCCTGCCGTTCGGTGACGCGGTGGCGAGCTTCAATCCGACGTTCGGCCAGGGGATGACGATGACGTCGTTGCAGGCCGGTCACCTACGCCGCGCGCTGCCGGCGCCGGACCCGCGGCGCGCCTTTTTCACCGCGACGGCCAAGACCACCTATCCGGTGTGGACGATGAACGCCATCGGGGATCTGACCATGCACGGCGCGCACGGGCCGATGCCGTGGTGGTATCGTCCCGTGGGCGGTCTCTTCGATCAGTTCCTCGGTGCGGCCGAGACGGATCCCGTTCTGGCCGAATGGTTTCTGCGTCGATTCAGCCTGCTCGACAGCCTCTACATGGTGCCGTCGCCGCGGCTGATCGGGCGCACCATCGCGCACAACATGCGGTTGTGGACGGCCCAGCAGCGGGCTAGATCCCGACGGTCGTCCGGAACAGCCAGGTGGGCTCGTGGGCGCACAGCCTGATCGGCCCGTCGTCGGCTGACACCCACGCGGCCGCGCCCTTCTTCAGCACCACGGCGTTCGACTTGGCGTGTACCGTGACCGCCCCTTCGGTGCACAGCAGGATCTGCGGTCCTTCGTGGCGGTTGGGCGCGTCGACCTCGTGCCCCAACTCGTCGTCCAGGCGCAGCACCGACACCGAGAACTCGGGCGCCGGTGTCGGGTAGACGATCTCGGCTCCGTCGCGGTGGGTCTCGCGCTCGACGAGCACGTCCTCGGCCGGGGTGAAGTCCAGCACCCGTAACAGCTCGGGCACGTCGACGTGTTTGGGGGTCAGGCCTCCGCGAAGCACGTTGTCGGAGTTGGCCATCACCTCGACACCGATGCCGTGCAGGTAGGCGTGCAGGTTGCCGGCGGGCAGGTACAGCGCCTCCCCCGGCGCCAGTGACAGCCGGTTCAGCAGCATCGACGCCAGCACCCCCGCGTCCCCGGGGTAGCGCTCCCCGAGCTCCAGAACGGTTCTGGCTTCACGGGCGAACTCCGTTGCCCCGGAACGCACATAGCTGATCGCTCCGTCGATCACCGCGGGCACCAGCACGTCCAGGTCGGGCTGCGGGAAGGTGATCCAGGTGGTGAACAGCGCCCGCAGGCCGTCCTCGTCGCGCTGACCGTGCAGCAGGCTGACGAACGGGTCGAGGTCGGCCACCCCGAGCGCCTGCATGAGCTTCACCGATTGCGCGGCGGGGCGGAAGCCGGCCAGCGCCTCGAATTGGCTGAGCGCGACGATGATCTCGGGTTTGTGGCTGCGGTCGCGGTAGTTGCGGTTGGGCGCCGAGATCGGGATGCCCAGCCGCTCCTCCCGGGCAAACCCCTCGACGGCCTGCTCGGTGCTGGGGTGCGCCTGCAGCGACAGCGGCTCGTCGGCGGCGAGCACCTTCACCAGGAATGGCAATGTGTCCCCGAACCGGCCGCGCACCGCGGCGCCGAGCTCCCCTTCCGGATCGGCGCGCAGCGCGTCGAGCAGAGACCGGTCTCCGTCGTCGGTCTGCAGGTAGGCGGGGTCTCCCGGGTGCGCGCCGAACCACAGTTCGGCCTCGGGATGCGCCGTAGGACTGGGCGCGCCGACGAATTCGGCGATTGCGGTTCGCGAACCCCATGCGTAGGTCCGCACCGCGCCTTTGAGCAGATGCACTCGTCTCAACCTCGAACCAGCCGCTGGTAGACCGCCGCCATCTCGAAGCGGACTGCCAACAGCGCCAATTGTTGTTCGGGACTCGTGGATCCGGGCATCGTGGCTGAGCCCGGCTCGCTGTCCCCCCCTGTTGCCGCGACGTCGGGCACGTCATCGGCGTTGACGACGTGAACGTCGTCGAACCCCCTCAGCCGCGCTGACAGCGCCGGACGTTCAGCGTCGGTGGTCAGCACGAATGTACAGGTACGTTGCGAGGCCGGTCCGTCGATCTCCTCGTCGTGGAAGATCGACACCTCCCGACCGCCGGTCCGGCCCCACCCGGATCCGATGGCGGCCAACGCACCGCTCAACTCCACTGCGGCCACGCTCTGATGCCCGACGCTCAGCATCACCGCGGAGGCGTGGCGGGCCAGCGCCACCGTCGCCGCGGAGTCACCGGCGAACACGACCTCGCGGTCGACCATCCGGGAGGTCAGGCTCTTGGCCGGATTGGTGAAAACCTCACGGCCGGCGCTGTTTCGGAACGCTTCGGCGTCGAGCTCGTCGGCGAGTGCGCCGAGGTCGATCGAGAAGCCCGGGATGGTCACCTGCAGCGCGGCCAGCCCGGCGGCCAGATACCGGGAGAAGGTGAAGTCGTCGGGAATCGGGAGCCGGGGCGGCAGGGCCACCGAACGTCCCGCGGTCGCGTCCCGCAGCGGTCCCTCATAAGGCGCCACCACGATCACCCGGGTGCCACGCCGCACCGCGGTCGCGGCCGCCGACGCCAGCACCGGGTCGCCGGGATCGTCGCCGGCGACGATCAGCACGTCGAGGGCGCCGATCCAGGGCGGCGCCTCAGAGGCGATGACCAGCGGTGCGCCGACCGACCCACCGAGCAGCGCGGCGAGCAGTGAGCCCGCGATCTCGGCGTTGCCGCGGCCGGCGACCCACACGATCGTGCGCGGCGGCGAGTCGGAGCGCACCGCCTCGAGGTCGCCCTCCTCGAGCGCGGCGGCGGTGGCGCGCACCTGCGCACCGGCCATCGACGCCGCCCGCAGCAAGCCCACCCGATCCGCGGCCAGCAGAGCCTCGGCGTCGTCGAGATCGACGCCGGCAGCCGAGAGCGGGCTCGCGTTCACGTGGAATCCTCGGCGCCCGAGGTGATGTAGCTGGCGATCTCGTCGACGAGCTCGGTGACCTCCTCGGTGCTGCGGGCTTCGACGTTGAGCCGCAGCAACGGCTCCGTGTTCGACATCCGCAGGTTGAACCAGCGGCCGTCGCCGAGATCGACGGTGACTCCGTCGAGGTGATCGAGAGCGTGAACGCGGTTGCCGAATGCCTCCAGCACCGCGTCGACGACCGCGGGTGCGTCGGCAACGGTGTAGTTGATCTCGCCGGATGCCTCGTAACGCTGGTAGTCGGCCATCATCTCCGACAGCGGGCGGTCCTGTTCCCCGAGCGCGGCGAGCACGTGCAGCGCGGCCAGCATGCCGGAGTCGGCGCCCCAGAAGTCGCGGAAGTAGTAGTGCGCGGAGTGTTCGCCACCGAAGATCGCGCCTGTCTCGGCCATCAGGCCCTTGATGTAGGAGTGGCCGACCCGGGACCGCACCGGGGTGCCGCCGCGCTCGGCCACCAGCTCGGGCACGGCGCGGGAGGTGATCAGGTTGTGGATGATCGTCGCGCCGATCTCGCGCTGCAGCTCGCGGGCGGCCACCAGCGCGGTGACCGCCGACGGCGACACGGCCCGCCCGGTCTCGTCGACGACGAAGCACCGGTCGGCGTCGCCGTCGAACGCCAGCCCGATATCGGCTCCGGTGTCGCGCACGTACTGCTGCAGATCGACCAGGTTGGCCGGGTCCAGCGGGTTGGCCTCGTGATTGGGGAAAGTGCCGTCGAGGTCGAAGTACAGCGGCGAGACCTTCACCGACGAAATCGGGCCCAGCACCGCCGGAGTGGTGTGGCCGGCCATACCGTTGCCGGCGTCGACGGCCACGTGCAGCGGGCGCGCCGCGGCGATGTCGACGAGCGACCGCAGGAACTCGCCGTAGTCGGCGAGCACGTCACGGTCGGACACGGCGCCCCGGGGACCGTCATGTGCTGGCACCCCGGCGATCACCTCGTCGCTGATCGTGGTCAGACCGGTGTCCTTGCCGACGGGCTTGGCGCCGGCGCGGCACAGCTTGATGCCGTTGTAGGCGGCGGGGTTATGGCTGGCGGTGAACATCGCGCCCGGGCAGTCCAGCAGACCCGACGCGAAGTACAACTGGTCGGTCGAGGCCAGGCCGATGCGCACGACGTCGAGGCCCTGCGCGGTGACGCCGTCGGCGAAGGCCTCGGCCAGCGCCGGGGAGCTGTCCCGCATGTCGTGACCGATGACGATCTGTGTCGCCGGTCGGGTGTCGCCGTCACGGACCAGCCGCGCGAACGCCGCCCCCACGTCGCGCACGAAACTCTCGTCGATTTCCTCGCCCACGAGTCCACGCACGTCATAGGCCTTGATGACGCGTTGCACCGCCGCGGCGGGACGAGACATGGAGCTCCTTGGGACGAAGAGACTGGTAGTGATCAGCCTAGCCGTCGCGGGCGTTCCTCACGGCGACTCACCCACGGATGAATCGCCCTCGCGGTAGGGCCTAGTCCGTTGGATCCGGCAGTACGCGCAGGTGGCCGCGCCGGCGTCCGTTGGTCTCGGGGCGCCGGGCAGGCGGGGCCATCAGCGCGCCCCCGTGCACACCGCTGACCGGGTCGCTGAACCCGTGGGTGAAGCCCGCGGCGGGCGCGGTCGCCTCACGGCCTTCTCGGACCGCGTCTGCCAACGCCACCAGATCGTCGTCGTCGGGATGCGACGGCAGCGGCCCGGCATGACGGACCAGCTCCCAGCCACGGGGCGCGGTGATCCGGCCGGCATGCAGGACGCACAGATCCCACGAGTGCGGTTCGGACACGGTGGCCAGCGGGCCGACGACAGCAGTCGAGTCCGAATAGACGAAGGTGAGCGTCGCGACCGCATAGTGCGGGCACCCAGGCCGGCAGCAGCGACGGGGAACATTCACAGCGGAAGGTTATCCTGCGACGTCGTCCGGGTTGCGGCGGACACGCGCAGCCGCCGGGCGGCCGAAGCCCAACCGTTACGATCTTTTTCGTGACGAGGCGCCTTCATCGCGGGTCGCGGCGGGGCCGGGAGATGCGCGGGCCGTTGCTACCCCCGACCGTTCCGGGGTGGCGCAGCCGCGCCGAACGCTTCGACATGGCGGTGCTGGAGGCCTACGAGCCGATCGAGCGGCGCTGGCATGACCGAGTGTCGACGCTCGACGTGGCGGTCGACGAAATCCCGCGCATCGCGCCGAAAGATCCTGACAGTGTGCAGTGGCCACCGGAGGTGGTAGCCGACGGCCCGATCGCGCTGGCCCGGCTGATCCCTGCGGGGGTGGACGTCCGAGGTAACTCCACTCGCGCCCGAATTGTGTTGTTCCGCAAGCCGATCGAGCGTCGGGCTAAAGACACCGACGAGCTGACCGAGCTGCTGCATGAATTGCTGGTGGCGCAGGTCGCCACCTACCTGGGGGTGGAACCGTCCGTCATCGACCCGACCCTGGACGACGGCTGACGGCGGGTGAACGCGCGGGGCGCGCTCGAAGATCAGATGATGCCGCGCTTGAGGCGCCGGCGCTCACGCTCGGACAGACCGCCCCAGATACCGAAGCGCTCGTCGTTGGCCAGTGCGTACTCCAGGCACGCGTCCTTGACCTCGCAGCCCTGGCAGATGCGCTTGGCTTCGCGGGTGGAGCCGCCCTTCTCCGGGAAGAACGCCTCGGGATCGGTCTGGGCGCACAGGGCGCGCTCCTGCCACTGATCCTCTTCAGGCAGCTCGGAGTCTTCGCTGAAGAAATCCGAATGATCGGGCACCAGACTCAGCTGCGGCCGCCCGTTGGCTCCGCTCGGTGTCGGTCCGGTCTGGATGTGCGGCGCACTTCCCACCGAGCCGAGGAGCCTGTTGTCGAACCGAATCAAATCACCGAAATCGGCCTGTTCAAATGCCATGTTCCCCTCCTCCACAGGTCTCGTAGATCCGTATATGCCGGCCCCACTGCCGAACGTGCGGCCATCCCAATTCGAACAAGTGATCGAATCTCGGTCTGCGACACCGGAACCGGCCGGAGAACCGCGAAATGACACTGGTGTGATTACACACGCGTTAGCTGCCCCGGTCAAGCGCTAGAACAGGAATTCATACCATTCCGTGACTTGTTTACGGCGCGTCGCGCTGTGGCGTGTCTATCACGTTCCGCCCGAGGCGCAGTTCGCGGCTCTGACGGCCTAGTCTCGATCGTTGTGAAGGTCACGGTTCTGGTCGGTGGCGTCGGTGGTGCACGGTTCTTGCTCGGCGTCCAACATCTATTGGGGTTGGGGCAGTTCGGCACTCACGATACCAATGAGCATGAAGTGACTGCTGTGGTGAATGTCGGCGACGACGCGTGGATGTTCGGCGTGCGCATCTGCCCGGATCTCGACACGTGCATGTACACCCTCGGCGGCGGCATCGACCCCGAGCGGGGCTGGGGCCACAAGATCGAAACCTGGAACGCCAAGGAAGAACTCGCCGCCTACCGCGTGCAGCCGGATTGGTTCGGCCTCGGCGACCGCGACCTGGCCACCCACCTGGTGCGCAGCCAGATGCTGCGGGCCGGCTACCCGCTCTCCGACGTCACCCGGGCCCTGTGCCGGCGGTGGTCGCCGGGTGCGCTGTTGTTGCCCGCCAGCGACGACCGCAGCGAAACCCATGTCGTGGTCACCGATCCCGGGCCCGGCGATTCGGCCGGCGAGAAGCGCGCCATCCACTTTCAGGAGTGGTGGGTGCGCTACCGCGCCCAGATCCCCACCGAGAGCTTCGCATTCGTCGGTTCCGACAAGGCCACGGCCGCGCCCGGTGTCACCGAGGCGATCGAGAACGCCGACATCGTGCTGATCGCGCCGTCGAACCCGGTGGTCAGCGTCGGCGCCATCCTCGCGATCGGCGGCATCCGCGGCGCGCTGCGCTCGACCAAGGCGCCGGTGATCGGCTACTCCCCCATCATCGCCGGGAAGCCGTTGCGCGGCATGGCCGACGCGTGCCTGAACGTGATCGGGGTGCCCAGCACCTCTGAGGCCGTCGGCAATCACTTCGGTGCCCGTTCCTCGACGGGCATCCTGGACGGCTGGCTGGTGCACACCGGCGACCCCGCGTCGGTCGACGGCGTGCAGGTGCGGTCGGTTCCGCTGCTGATGACCGATCCGGCCGCAACCGCCGAGATGGTCCGCGCCGGAATCGAACTGGCCGGGGTGTCCTGGTGAACGACCACGGCACGTCGGCACGGGTGGAACTGCTGCCGGTACCGGGGCTTCCGGAGTTCCGGCCCGGGGACGATCTGGCCGGGGCCATCGCCGGGGCCGCGCCGTGGCTGCAGGACGACGATGTGCTCGTCGTCACCAGCAAGGTGCTGTCCAAGACCGAGGGCCGGATGGTCGCCGCCCCGTCGGACCCTCAGGAGCGGGATGCGCTGCGCCGCAAACTGATCGATGACGAGGCGGTGCGGGTTCTGGCCCGCAAGGGGCGCACGCTGATCACCGAGAACGCCCTCGGTCTGGTGCAGGCCGCCGCCGGTGTGGACGGCTCCAACGTCGACTCCAACGAATTGGCCCTGCTGCCCGTCGATCCCGACGGCAGCGCTGCGGCGTTGGTGGCGGCGCTGCACGAGCGGCTCGGAGTGTGGGTCGGCGTCGTCGTCACCGACACCATGGGGCGGGCGTGGCGCACCGGACAGACCGACGTCGCGATCGGCGCCGCGGGGCTGGAGGTGTTGCACGCCTATGCCGGGGAACGCGATCAGCACGGCAACGAGCTGATCGTCACCGAGATCGCGGTCGCCGACGAGATCGCCGCCGCCGCGGATCTGGTCAAGGGCAAGCTGACCGGTGTGCCGGTCGCGGTCGTGCGGGGGCTGACGCTGCGCGACGACGGGTCCTCGGCGCGCAAGCTGGTGCGTGCCGGCGAGGAGGACCTGTTCTGGCTGGGCACCGAGGAGGCGCTGGCGCTGGGTCGCTCGCAGGCGCAGTTGCTGCGCCGCTCGGTGCGATCGTTCAGCGATCAGCCGGTGCCCGGGGAACTGATCGAGGCCTCCGTCGCGGAGGCGCTGACGGCACCGGCGCCTCATCACACGCGGCCGGTGCGCTTTGTGTGGGTGCGCGACGCCACGGCGCGGGAGCGGCTGCTCGACAACATGAAGGAGCGCTGGCGCGCCGATCTGCTCAGCGACGGCCGTGACCCGGACGCTGTCGCGCGTCGGGTCGGTCGCGGGCAGATCCTCTACGACGCGCCGGAGTTGGTGATTCCGTTCATGGTTCCCGACGGCGCGCACACCTACCCCGATGCGCGGCGCACCGCGGCCGAACACACGATGTTCACCGTCGCGGCCGGTGCGGCGGTGCAGGGCCTGCTGGTCGCGCTGGCTGCGCGATCGGTGGGCAGCTGCTGGATCGGGTCGACGATCTTCGCCCCCGACCTGGTGCGGGCCGATCTGGACCTGCCCGACGATTGGGAACCGTTGGGCGCCATCGCCATCGGCTATCCCGTCGAGCCGTTGACGCCACGCCCGCCGGTGTCCACCGATACGCTGCTGGTGCGCCGATGAGCCTGCATCAGTCGACTGTCGATGTGCTGACCGCGTGGAATCCGCCTGACCACGCTCAGGACTCGCTGCGGCATGCGGTGCTGGCGTTCTTGGCGGCGCGGGCCGACGGTTGCCTGCGGGAGTGCGTGCCGGGGCACGTGACGGGCTCGGCGCTGGTGATCGACCACAGCGGACGGCACGCGCTGCTGACGCTGCACCCGCGGATCGGGCGGTGGTTGCAGCTCGGTGGTCACTGCGAGCCCGACGACCAGACGATCGTCGCGGCGGCGCTGCGCGAGGCGACCGAGGAGTCCGGTATCGACGGGTTGACCATCGCGCCGGAACCCGCTGCGCTGCATGTGCATCCGGTGACATGCTCGCTGGGCGTGCCGACGCGTCACCTCGACGTGCAGTTCGTGGTGCGCGCACCCGCGGGAGCGCAGCCGGTGCGCAGCGACGAGTCGCTGGACCTGAGGTGGTGGCCGCTGGAGGCGCTGCCGCAAGACTGCGACTTCGGCCTCACCCAGCTCGCCGCCGCCGCGGCAGCAGCAGCCTCGCCCCCCGCCCCCTAGCATCTCGCGAAACCGCCACCACGGTAGTCACGACGCCCGCGTCGCTACCGTGGAGGCGGTTTCGCGAAGGGCCCACGCCCGGCGAACGCGTGCCATGATCTCCGCAGGCTTGTCCTCTTTGATGACCTTGATGTAGAGCCAGCCTTGAGCGTGGATCAATCGAAGACGTTTCTCATCCCGGACGTATTGCACCCTGTCCTCTTGATGATGGGCACCGTCGTACTCGACGGCGATTTTCTCGACCTCCCAGCCCATATCGAGGCGAATGGTAGGCACTCCCCACTCGTCCACCAGCGGAATCTGTGTCTCAGGTCGCGGGAACTCCTGCATCAACAGCAACCGCAGCCATGTCTCTTTCGGAGATTCCGCGCCGCCGTCCATCAGCTCGAGGGCTTTGCGCAACGTTTTCATCCCCCGCGCGCCGCTGTAGCGATCGACCAAAGGCTTGACCATTTCCGGCGTCAAACCTGTCGCGTTGGCGAGAGCATCCAGGTGCGCGACGGCCCTGTTCAGCGGCAGATGCCTACCGAGATCGAATGCCGTGCGCGCAACGGTGGCGAGGTTGAGGTCACCGGATTCATCGATTTCGTCCCAGTCGATTCGTTCGTTGCGCGCGATGATTCCGGCCGGCCGGCGTCTGCAGTCGTAGACCAGTTCGACCGGCGCGTCGTTACTCACCCACCGTGCTCCGTGAAGTGCCGCCGCTGCCCTGCCGGTGACGATGCCGCGTCGTCCCGACCACAGCCACGCACCCATGGCGTCGTCTGTCAGGCTTTTCGCCTGCGCCCGCTGCACATACACGTCGGGATAGAGCCGACGATATCCGTATCTGAGCTGACCCGGTGTGACCAGACCGGCCGCAATTGCTTCGGTGCCGAGGATGACATTGCCCATGGGCCGAACTTGCGCGACGCCACCGACAATTGGCGCCCGCGCGACTGAGTTATCCACAGGCGCGTCGCGAAACCGCCACCACGGTAGCGTGCGCGGCCCGCGAGCTACCGTGGTGGCGCTTTCGCGAAAACCCGAGCGCGCGGCACACAGCGCGGCGGCCAACTTCAGATGTCAGTGGAGAAGCGGATGCCGCCGTCGGGAATCGAGATGCCCGGCCACACCCGCGCGCCGCGCAGCAGCTCGCAGCGTGCGCCGATGTCCGCGCCGTCGCCGATCACGCCGTCGCGGATCAACGCCCGCGGCCCGATGTGCGCACCGAAGCCGATGATCGACCGCTCGATCACCGCTCCCGCACCGACTTTCACGCCGTCGAAGATCACCGCCCCGTCGAGCCGGGCACCGCCGGCGACCTCCGCGCCGCGCCCGACCACCGTGCCGCCGATCAACAGCGCTCCCGGGGCCACCGAAGCACCGTCGTGCACAAGGCTTTCCCCCCGATGGCCCTTCAGCGCGGGTGAGGGCGCGATCCCGCGCACCAGGTCCGCCGAGCCGCGCACAAAATCCTCCGGCGTGCCCATGTCACGCCAGTAGCTGGCGTCGACGTAGCCGCACACCCGCAGCCCGTCCGACAGCAGCTGCGGGAAGGTCTCCCGTTCCACCGACAGCGCACGGCCTTTCGGGATCGCCTCGATCACCGGCCGCTTGAACACGTAGCAGCCCGCGTTGATCTGGTCGGTCGGCGGATCCTGGGTCTTCTCCAGAAAAGCCGTCACCACACCGTCGGAATCGGTTGGCACACAACCGAACGCGCGCGGGTCACCGACGCGCACCAGGTGCAGCGTGACGTCCGCGTCGCGGGAGGCGTGCGAATCCAGCAGCGCGCCGAGGTCGCACCCCGACAGCACGTCGCCGTTGAACACCACCGCGGTGTCGTAACGCAGCTTCGACGCGACGTTGGCGATGCCGCCACCGGTTCCCAGCGGTTCGTCCTCGACCACGTAGTCGATCTGCAGACCGAGCTTGGACCCGTCGCCGAACTCCGATTCGAACACGCCTGCCTTGTACGACGTGCCCATCACCACGTGCTCAATGCCGGCGTCGGCGATCCGCGACAGCAGGTGGGTCAGGAATGGCAGCCCCGCGGTGGGCAGCATCGGCTTGGGCGCCGACAACGTCAGCGGGCGCAGGCGTGTGCCCATGCCACCGACCAGCACGACCGCATCAACCTCGGCAGGATTGACCATCAGCGACGCCCTTTCTCGTATCCCCGTTCACGACCCACGAGACTTCCGGCGAGAATTGCGCACGACCAGGCTCGCCCGCGCCCCCAACGCCCCCCGAAAAGCCCAGCGTAGCGGCGCTTGCCACCACTTCGGGTACCGATCGGCGAGAAAAGTGTAGGTGCTGACGTGATGGGCGGCCAGGTTGCGGGCGGGATCACGGCCGGTGGCGTGCCCCTTGGCGTGCAGCACCTCCGCCGACGGCACGTACACGTTCTGCCAGCCCGCCCGGCCCAGCCGGTCTCCGAGGTCGACGTCTTCCATGTACATGAAGTAGCGCTCGTCGAAGCCGTTGATCTCCGCAAACGCCGAACTGCGCAGCAGCAGACACGATCCCGACAGCCAGCCGACGGCCCGTTCACTGGGCTCTGCGTGGTCCTGACGGTAAGCCGCGGTCCACGGATTGGACGGCCACACCGGTCCGACGACGGCGTGCATGCCGCCTCGGATCACCGACGGCAGGTGCCGCGCCGACGGATACACCGCGCCGTCGGGGTCGCGGATCAACGGGCCCAGACTCCCGGCCCGCGGCCGGCGCGCGGCGGCCTCCAGCAGCGCGTCGATGCTGTGCGGTCCCCACTGCACGTCGGGGTTGGCGACGATGAAGAGATCCGAGCACGAGGTCAGCCCGTACTCGGCGACGGCGCGGTTGACCGCGGTGCCGTACCCGAGGTTGGCGCCGGTCCGGTACAGCTTGACGTTCGGGTAGCGCTCGACGGCCTCTTCGGGGGTGCCGTCGGTCGAGCCGTTGTCGGCCATGATCACCGTCACCGGCCGGTCGGTGGCATGGGTCAGCGTGGCCAGGAACCGGTCCAGGTGCGGGCCGGGCGAGTACGTCACCGTCACGACAAAGAGTTCGTCGCTCACGCACGCACCACCGGTTCCACGGCGTAGAGAGTAACTACCGGGCCAGCGCCGCGGCCAACGCGTCGCGCCAGGGCCGCAGCGGAGTCAGTCCGGCCGCGGCCGACTTCACCGCGGACAGCGCCGAGTAGGCCGGGCGCGGAGCAGGGCGGGGATGCTGGTCGCTGCTGACCGGCCGCACCCGCGACGGATCCGCACCGAGCCCGGCGAAGACGGCCTGGGCCTGCTCGAAGCGGCTGGCCGCGCCGGCGTTCGCGGCGTGCAGCACCGGCGCCCGGATCGCGCCGTCGGCGATCTGCAGCAGCGCCTCGCACAGGTCCCCCACGTAGGTCGGGGACCCGATCTGGTCGGCGACGACGTCGACGGTGCCGTCGCCCAGGGCCGCCCGGCGCATCACCGCCGCGAAATCCGGGCCGTCGGCGCCTTCGTAGATCCAGGCGGTGCGGACCACGTGCGCGTCGGGAAGCGCGGCCAGTACCTGCTGTTCACCGGCGAGCTTGGTGCGTCCGTACACCGACAGCGGGCCGGTCGCGTCGTCGACGTCGTAGGGGCGGGGTGCTGAGCCACCGAAATCGCCGCTGAACACGTAGTCGGTGGACAGGTGGATCAGCGACGCCCCGACCTGGGCACAGGCCCGCGCGACGTTCCCGGCGCCGACGGCGTTGACGGCGTGGGCGCGCTCGGGTTCGGCCTCGGCGGCGTCGACGTTGGTGAACGCCGCGCAGTTGACGACGACATCGCCGGTCGCGATGACACGCTCGGCGGCGGCTGCGTCGGTGATGTCCCATTCGGCGGATGTGAGCGCCGCCACCTCGCGGCCGGCCCGGCGCGCCTGACCTGCCAACACGCGCCCGACCAGGCCGCCGGCTCCGGAGATCACGATTCGGGCGCTCACGTCACGAGTTTGGCACGCCGGTTCCAGCTGCGCGGAATGCGGCCCGCTCGCCAGTAGCCTGGACAAATGCCTGCTGCTCACCTCATCCGTGCCATATCCGTGGCCGTGGCAGTCATCGTCGTCATCGGCACCGGCGTCGCGTGGGGCAAGATCCGCTCGTTCGAGTCGGGCATCAACCACATCAATCCCGTCGCGCTCGGCGACGGCGGCGAGGACGGTGCGATCGACATCCTGCTCGTCGGCTCCGACAGCCGCACCGACGCGCACGGCAACCCGTTGAGCGACGAGGAACGCGCCATGCTGCGCGCCGGCGACGAGGTATCCACCAACACCGACACGATCATCCTGATCCGCATTCCGAACAACGGGAAGTCCGCGACGGCGATCTCGATCCCGCGCGACTCCTATGTCGAGTCCCCCGGCATCGGGAAGATGAAGATCAACGGCGTGTACGGCTCGGTGCACCTGGAGCAGATGAAGGAGCTCGTCGAGGAGCAGGGCGTGGATCCGAGCGTCGCCGAGCCGGAGGCCACCGCGGCCGGGCGTGAGCAGCTGATCAAGACGGTCGCGAACCTGACCGGCGTCACCGTCGACCACTACGCCGAGATCGGGCTGCTGGGCTTCGCGTTGATCACCGATGCGCTCGGTGGCGTCAACGTCTGCCTCAACGCGCCTGTCTGGGAACCACTTTCGGGTGCCGACTTCCCCGCCGGTTGGCAGAAGCTCAACGGTGCGCAGGCCCTGAGCTTCGTGCGTCAGCGCCACGACCTGCCGCGCGGCGACCTGGATCGGGTGGCACGACAGCAAGCGGTGATGGCGTCGATGGCACACGAGGTGATCTCGTCGAAGACGCTGTCGAGCCCGACCACGCTGAACAACCTGCAGGATGCGGTGCAGCGCTCGGTGGTGCTCTCCGACGGCTGGGACATCATGGATTTCGTCGAGCAGCTGCAGAAGCTGGCCGGCGGCAACGTCGCGTTCGCGACCATCCCGATCATCGAAGAGGCGGGCTGGAGCGACGACGGCATGCAAAGCGTGGTCCGCGTCGACCCGTCCGCGGTCAAGGAATTCGTGACGAGCCTGCTGCACGACCAGGACGAGGGCAAGACCGAGGAGCTGACCTACAGCAACGACAAGACCACCGTCGAGGTCCTCAACGACACCGACATCAACGGTCTGGCGGCGGCGGTGGCACATGTGTTGTCCGGCAAGGGCTTCCAAGAGGGGCAGGTCGGCAACAACGAGGGCGCGCGGGTGTCCCGGACCGAGGTGCAGGCCGCCGAGATCGACGATCTCGGCGCGCAGGCAGTCGCAAAGGATCTGGGCGGGTTGCCGGTGGCGCAGAACGCCGATGTGCCGCCGGGCACGGTACGGGTGGTGCTGTCGGACGACTACACCGGTCCCGGCGCCGGCCTGGACGGCAGCGACGTGACGCTGATGAGCGGCGACCCGTCGGCTTCGGGGATGCTGACCGGCGCGGGCGAGGCGGTGCCGGCGCCGTCGCCGATCCTGACGGCCGGTTCCAGCGACCCGGCGTGCGTCAACTGACATGACGAATCTCGGCTCCGTGATTCTGGATCCGCTGATGGCCGCCAACCCGGCCGGTCCGCGAATCACCTATTACGACGACGCGACCGGCGAACGCATCGAACTCTCCACCGCGACGCTGGCCAATTGGGCGGCCAAGACCGCAAACCTGCTGCGCGACGAGCTCGGTGCGGCGCCGGGCAGTCGGGTTGCAGTGCTGCTGCCCGCGCACTGGCAGACCACGGCGGTGCTGTTCGGCATCTGGTGGATCGGCGCCGAAGTGGTGTTGAGCGGAGACGCCGACCTCGCGCTGTGCACGGCCGACCGGATCGAAGACGCGGACGCCTGCGTCGGCATGGGCGAGGTGGCGGTGTTGTCGCTGGACCCGTTCGGCAAGCCGGTGCCGGATTTGCCGGTCGGCCTGACCGACTATGCGACGGCGGTGCGGGTGCACGGCGATCAGATCGTGCCGGAACGCAGCCCCGGCGCCGCCCTGGAGGGACGGTCGGCGGATGACGTGCTGGCCGCGGCGCGTGCGTCGGCGCAGGCGCAGGGGCTCACCGGGGACGACCGGGTGCTGTCGGCGGCCCAGTGGCAGACCGCCGACGACATCGTCGAGCGGTTACTTGCGTTGTACGTCGTCGGCGCGTCGCTGGTGTTGGTGGCAAACCCGGATGCCACGCAGATGGAGCGCAGGCGTGCAACCGAGAAGGCGACCCGCATCAGTCTGTGACCATATCGTTTCCGTAGCCTCACGCCGTTCACATAATGCGCCCGCATACTTTGTGATGCCGGACGAGCACCGTTTTGGCTAAGTCGGGCCCTTTCAGCCAGCAGAGGAGCCTTAGCGCGAGGAGGCTGCCGATGTTGTCGACCACCGCTGCGATCGCAGTCATCGTCGTGCTGGGCGCCTGGCATCTGTACAACCGGCGGCACGCGGGCTGGCAGGCCAGCGCCGACGGCCGCTTCTTCGTCCGCTGCGGCTACCCCCTGGTCGCCGTCGCCGCCTACTGGCTCACCATCGCGCCCACCGCCACCGCGTGGGAATGGGCGATGGGCAACGCGTGGGCCCTCGCGGCCGCGATGTCGTTCGTCACAGGGTTCAACGCGCTCAACCGCGCCACCGCGGAGCACGCGCGGATGGCGGTGGCGATGGAGACCATTGAGCCCGCCACCGGCCGTCTTTGCTTCTGAAAATACAACAGCCGCCACATCAGCCTCTCTGATCGAAATCTGACGCAGAGGTGCCGTTATAGCGAACCATTCGCCCTATCAATAATGCGCTCGCGCTCATTACCGGTTGTTGACGAGCACGTAACCCTGACCTTATCGTTTGTAGTCACCAGGCTGTTCTCGACTTCGCGTGCCTTGTCAATGTGCGCCGGCCGCCTTCAGATCTGGCAAATTCGGTCAGCAGGAGGCCACCCATGGAGTCGACCATCACCGCAGTGGCGATCGTCGTGGCGTTGTCGGCGTGGCATCTGCACAACCGGCGCCACCCCGGATGGCTCGCCAGCTCGACGGGCCGGTGCTATGTCATCAGCGGCTATCTGCTGGTCACCATCGCCGCATACTGGCTGGTCAGTGCGCCGACTGCCACCACATGGGAGTGGGCGTTCGGAAACCTGTGGGCATTGGGCGCCATGGTCGCGTTCGTGGCGGGCTTCGATGCGTTGAACCGGGCGACGGCCGAGCACGCCGCGCGGTCGCAAACGCTGGAGGCGGTCGACCCGGCCGAAACCGCACTTCCGCGGTAACAACTCGCCACTTTCGCGGTGCCTCCGTCCTGCGCGTTTTCGCTGACCGGATAGACAGATCGGCTAACCCGATTACCAATTGACAGCCCTTGCAGTGTCTTTGCCGGAGCGCACTAGGCCGCTCACACGCTACCGGAATTTCTCCACCAGAAGCGGGATTCTCTGTAGGGATTTTCTTGTCTAATGCGTAAATCAAAGGATGATTCGCGAACTGCTACGTTCACGTCAGTTATCTAGCTCATCTCGTGGTCTACTTCGCGCATGAATTTCAGTAGCTGGGCGGCCACGATCGTCGCGTCCCCCGCAATCGCCGCAGGAATCCTGATGGTCGCCCCCGCTGTCGCGCAGGCGGCACCCGACGAGACGGGATCAAGCAGCAGCGAAAGCACGTCCGCTTCCGGCACGCAGGAGACGTCGCCGCGATCCACGCACGGCACGGACGACGACCGCGCAAATCGCTCAGCCGATGGCGACGACGGTGCCGGCGCTGACGCGGACGCAGGAGTCGACGACGCCGATCTGGACACCGGGGACTCGGATACCGAGGATCCAGACGCTGCCACAGACGCCGAAGCCAGCGAGGATGCGGGATCCGCCGAGAATTCCGCGGCTGGCGAGGATTCCGCGGCTGGCGAGGATTCCGCGAAGACCAACGATGCCGACGACGAGCCCCTGCCCGGTCCGCACTACGTGCCCTCCAGTGTTCGGCAGTTCAACTCCGAGGCGCTGGTCTCGGTCACCGCCCTCGACGATGAGGACGACGCCGACGATCCTCAAGACGCCGAGGATCCCGACGACGACGATGATGACGACACCGTTGCCCTTGCCATCGATCAACTCGCGCAGGCGCGCGAAGAGCTGCGCTCGGCGACGTGGGGCGACGGCAACATCTTCGCCGGTCTGGCCGCGATGCTGCCGCAGATGCTGATGGGCGGCGCCCAGACCAATCTGGAGCGCTGGGTGGAGAATCACTCTCGCCTGCAGGCGCAATTCGTCGCCACGTTGAACAACCCGTTCGCGAACGCGATCATCCGGATGCGGCTGGAGAACAGCATGTATCGGCCGATCCGCGCGCAGGACCAGATGGAGCTCGCCGAGAAGCTGATGCCGATCGTCGGCTGGTTCGGGCCTCGCGAGGCGGTCCTCAACGTCAACGATCTGGTGCACGATGCCCGCGACAACGGACTGGTCTACCAGATCCTGGATCTCACAATGCAATACAACGGCCAGAAGGTCCGCACCGAGCCGGTCATCTACATCTCGGTCAACGGTGGAGAGCGGGTCCCGGTCCTTCTCGACAGCGGCTCGAACGGCCTGGTGATCGACCCACGCAACGTCGGCTATGAGGGCATCGGTGAGCCCTCCGGCCCGCAAGGTTACGCCAGCTACGGCGACGGCAGCGTCAAGTCCTATTACCACCCGTACCAGACGACTATTCAGGTCGGCGACGACATCGATTCGGCCGAGACCGAGGTGCTCATCATCGATCTGGAGTCCGTGTATGACTTCACGGAGTACAACGGCGACTACGTGGGCGTGCTCGGCATCGGGCCCAAGGCCGGCCCGGGATCGGTCAACGTCCTGGCCGCGCTTCCCGGCCTGCTCGGCCGGGGCGTGCTGATCGACGAGCGTCGACGCCGAGTCATCCTGGGACCCAACCCTTACGTAGCGCGCGTGTCCCTGGAGGGCACACCGAACACCCCGGTCAAACTCCAGGTCGGCGACAATGACGCGGCCGATGTCGACGGGTGGATCGATTCGGGCGGGATCCTCGGCAACATCCCCAGCCGCGCAGTGGGTGGAGCGTCGAATATCCCGGTAGGAACGCTGATCTCGGTGTACACCGAGGACGGCGAGACACTGCTGTACTCCTACCGGACCACCAGGGCGAACACCCCCGGGATCGTCGAGGACGACGATGAAGTGGAGCTCAACACCGGCTACGTCCCGTTCAGCTTGACCTCCATCTACTTCGACTTCAGCGGCGACGGCACGACGGTGTTCAACTACCGGTGATCCCGCGGTGCGGGCACGGGGCTACCCTCGACGCCGTGCCCGCAGCTGACCGTTCCGCACTCGATGTCGACCGACTCCGTGCCGCCGTTTCGGATACCGCGTGGCGGCGCGTCGATGTGGTCGAGGAGACCGGCTCCACCAACGCCGATCTGATTGCCCGCGCGGCGGCCGGCGAGGACATCGCCGGGGTGGCGCTCTTCGCTGAGTTGCAGACCGCCGGACGGGGACGTCACGGCCGCAGCTGGTCGGCGCCGGCGCGCTCGCAGATCTCCGTGTCCGTCGGCGTGGACACCACGGGCATCGCACCCGACCGGTGGGGTTGGCTGCCCCTGCTGACCGGACTGGCGGTCGCCCGTGCAGTGCGGGCCGGGTTCGGTGTTGACGCAGGGGTGAAGTGGCCCAACGACATTCTGGTCGGAGACGGAAAGCTGGCGGGGATCCTGGCCGAGGTGTCCACGCCGGTGGTCGTGATCGGTCTCGGGTTGAACGTGAGTCTGGTCGCCGACGAGCTGCCCGATCCGAAGGCGGTGTCGCTGACGATGCTGGGCTACGACGTCGACCGGACCGCGCTCGCGGTAGCGGTGCTCCAGGAGCTTGACACGCAGTTGCGGCGCTGGCGCAGCGCCGATGCCACGTTGGCGGCGGACTACCGCGACGTCAGCACGACCATCGGCACCCGGGTCCGGGCAGTGCTGCCGGGCAACTCCGAAATCCTTGGTGTGGCAACGGGTATCGACGAGGCGGGCCGGCTGCTGATCGACGACGCCGGCACGACGGTGACGGTATCGGCCGCAGACATCACGCACCTGCGCCCAGCGGAGTGAGCGGCGCGGAGTGAGCCCGGCGGAGCGCGAAGCCGCGATCAACGTGCTCACGCAGGTCGACGTCGAATAGCCGTGACCCTTAGCCGCTACAAACAGTTCGCGAGACCGCCTTCACGGTAGCTCCGACGTGCGGAGCACTACCGTGAAGGCGCTCTCGCGAGGCGGCACCTCAGATACCAACGCTGGCGCTACCCCCGCGAAATAGCGTTCCTGGCTGCGATCGCTCAGAAGTCGCGACCAGGAACGCTATTCCGCGGCAAGCTCACTTGAGCAGGGCGCGGCTCATCACCACGCGTTGAATCTGGTTGGTGCCCTCGTAGATCTGGGTGATCTTGGCGTCGCGCATCATCCGCTCGACCGGGAAGTCCACCGTGTAGCCGGCGCCGCCGAACAGCTGCACCGCATCGGTGGTCACCTCCATCGCGACATCCGACGCCAGGCACTTCGACGCCGCGGAGATGAAGCCGAGGTTGCCCTCGCCGCGTTCGGCACGCGCCGCGGCCGAGTACACCATCAGCCGAGCGGCCTCGACCTTCATCGCCATGTCGGCGAGCATGAACTGCACCGCCTGGAATTCGCTGATCGACTTGCCGAACTGCTTGCGGTCCTTCACGTAGTCGAGCGCCGCGTCCAGTGCGCCCTGCGCGATGCCCACGGCCTGGGCGCCGATGGTCGGACGGGTGTGGTCCAGCGTCGCCAACGCGGTCTTGAAGCCGGTGCCCGGCTCCCCGATGATGCGATCGCCGGGGATGCGGCAGTTCTCGAAGTACAACTCGGTGGTCGGCGAGCCCTTGATGCCGAGCTTGCGCTCCTTGGGTCCGATCGTGAAGCCCTCGTCGTCGATGTGCACCATGAACGCCGAGATGCCGTTGGCGCCCTTGTCAGGGTCGGTCACCGCCATCACGGTGTACCAGGACGACTTGCCGCCGTTGGTGATCCAGCACTTGGCGCCGTTGAGGATCCAGTCGTCGCCGTCGGCCTTGGCGCGGGTGCGCATCGCGGCGGCGTCGCTGCCCGCCTCACGCTCGGACAGCGCGTAGGACGCCATCGCCTCGCCCGAGGCGATCGCCGGCAGCACCTTCTTCTTCAGCTCATCCGAACCGCGCAGGATCAACCCCATGGTGCCCAGCTTGTTGACCGCCGGGATCAGCGAGGCCGACGCATCGACGCGCGCGACCTCTTCGATGACGATGCACGCCGCCACCGAGTCCGCACCCTGCCCGCCGAACTCCTCGGGGACGTGCACCGCGTTGAATCCCGACGCGACGAGCGCGTCGAGCGCCTCCTGCGGGAAGCGCGCGTTCTCATCGACGTCGGCGGCGTGCGGAGCGATCTCCTTCTCCGCCAGCGCGCGGATCGCCGAGCGCAGCTCCTGGTGTTCCTCGGGCAACTGGAACAGATCGAACGACGGGTCTCCGGCCCAACTAGCCATCATCATCTCCTTGCTACTCGCCGGTAACTTTAGCGCGCTCACGCCGCGCGGCGAAGTCGCCTCTCAGGGAAAGCTCAGCCCGCGGATTGGTTCGCTCTCAGTGTCGGTGGGTACTTTCGTCGACATGCAGGTGTACATCGAGGGCCCCGCCTTCCGCCGTACCGCGCATTGTGAGTGTGGTTGGAACGCTACTCCGCGCTGGCTGCGCGCTTCCGCAGTCGTCGACGCGGGCATGCACGCGGCGCAGACGGGCCACATCCAAGCCGGATCCCCGGTCCAGGTGGCCGAGCCGGTCGTGGTGCTGCGGGCGTCGTAGAACCACCCCCGAACATCGCTCTGTGAGCGATGTCACGCCCTTCGCCGAGACTGCGTGTAGCGCGCCTTTTTGCGCCCAATTCCCGCGTGGAATGCGGTTTCGGCGGACGTTCCCCGAGCTGACCCGTTGCTTCGAATCACCTCACAAACTGCTGTGTCGCCCCGATTTCCGAACTAACCGGGAGAGCGGACGGCGTTCAGACCCGCATGACCGATACCTCACTTCTCGCCCCGACCGAACCGATCCGCTCCCGATTCCCGGGTGCCCCGCACATCGCGGGGACGGCGACGGCGTTCACCGCGCGCCGCTACGCCCAGGACGAGGTGGTCGAAGCGCTCAGCGAGTTCACCGACCCGAAGTTCACCCGCTTCGCCCGCACCAGCGGCGTCGAGCACCGCAACCTGGCCCTGCCGCTGCACCGCTACCCCACCCTGACCGGGTTCACCGAGGCCAACACCGCCTACCTGGAGGTGGCCGCCGAGCTCGGTGAGCAGGCCGTCGCCCGAGCGCTGGCCGACGCCCACCTCGACCCGACCGAGGTCGACGCGATCGTCACCGTCTCGAGCACTGGGATCGCCGTCCCCACCGTCGACGCACGCATCGCCGCCCGGCTGGGCCTGCGGCCCGACGTCAAACGAATTCCGATCTTCGGGCTGGGCTGCGTCGCCGGCGCCGCGGGCCTGGCCCGGGCGCACGACTATCTGCGCGGCTACCCCGACCACGTGGCGGTGCTGCTGTCGGTCGAGCTGTGCTCACTGACGTTGCAGCGCAACGACACCTCCATCCCGGCACTGATCGGGCTCTGCCTGTTCGGCGACGGCGCCGCCGCCGTGGTTTCCGCTGGCGCACAACGCAGTCCGTCGACGCCGGAGCCGGGTCCACGGATCGTGGCCACCCGCAGCCGGTTGTTACCCGACACCGTCGACGTGATGGGCTGGAACGTCGGCTCGACCGGCTTCCAGCTGGTGATGTCGCGCGAGGTTCCGGCGATGGCGCAGAACCACCTCGCCGGTGAGGTGGACGAGTTCCTCGCCGAGCACGGCCTGACCGCGGCCGACATCGCCACGTGGGTGTGCCATCACGGCGGACCGAAGGTCCTCGACGCGATCGACGACGCGGTCCGGCCGCCGCAGAACGCGTTGCGGCACAGCTGGAACTCCATGCGCGAGCACGGCAACATCTCCTCGGCGTCGGTGCTCGACGTGCTGGCCCGCACCCTGCAGACGCCGCCGCCGCGCGGCTCGTTCGGCGTGATGCTGGCGATGGGACCGGGCTTCAGTTTCGAACTTCTGCTGCTGAGCTGGTAGCCGACGATGATCTACACCCTGTTCATCCTGCTGATCGGCGCCGAACGGCTCATCGAGCTGGTCGTCGCACGGCGCAACGCGCGCTGGTCCTTTGCCCAGGGCGGCAAGGAGTTCGGCCGTGGCCACTATCCCGCCATGGTGAGCATGCATGCGCTGCTTCTGGTTTCGTGCCTCGTCGAGGTCGCCACCCAGCGCCGGCCGTTTCTTCCGTGGCTGGGCTGGCCGATGGTGGCGCTGGTGGTGGCGAGCACGGCGACGCGGTGGTGGTGCGTCGCGACGCTGGGCAGGCACTGGAATCCACGGCTGATCGTGATCCCCGGTGCCCCGCTGGTGCGCCGGGGCCCGTACCGGTTTCTGCACCACCCCAACTACACCGCGGTGGCGGTGGAGGTCGCCGCGCTGCCGCTGGTGCATTCGGCGTGGTGGACGGCCGTGGTGTTCAGCCTCGCCAACGCCGCGATCCTGAGGGTGCGCATCACCTCCGAGAACCACGCCCTCGGCTACTCCTGACCCCCACCCCGCCGAAATCGCATTCCACGCGGCCAAAACTCAACTTGACGCGCGTGGAATGCGATTTCGGCGGAGGAGAACCCTAGTCCCCCAGCAGCTTCTGCCGCAGTGCCTCATCCTTCTGCAACACCATCTGCTCCAGCGACGCCTGAAACGCCGCCATGCGTTCGCGCAGCCCGACATCCGAGGCCCCGAGGATCCGCACCGCCAACAGCCCGGCATTGCGGGCCCCGCCGATCGACACCGTCGCCACCGGCACCCCGGCCGGCATCTGCACGATCGACAGCAGCGAGTCCATCCCGTCCAGGCGTGCCAACGGCACCGGCACCCCGATCACCGGCAGCGGCGTCGCCGAGGCGACCATGCCCGGCAGGTGCGCCGCACCGCCGGCGCCGGCGATGATCACCTCAAGGCCCCGCCCCGCCGCGTCGGCCGCATAGGTCAGCATGCGGCCCGGCGTGCGGTGCGCCGAGATCACACCGACCTCGAACGGCACCTCGAATTCGGCCAGCGCCGTAGCTGCTTCGGACATCACGGGCCAGTCGCTGTCGCTGCCCATGATCAAGCCCACCCGTGGAGAGCTCATGCGTGAGGATCCCATCCGTCGGTCCACTCTGCGTGCGACAACCAGTGTGCCGCCCGCTCGGCACGCTCTCGCAGGGACTCCACCGACTCGGTGCCGCCGACGACGTTGACGTGCCCGATCTTGCGGCCGGGCCGCTCCTCCTTGCCGTAGAGATGCACCTTCGCGTCGGGCATCCGCGCGAAGAGGTGATGCACGCGCTCGTCCATCGACATCGCCGGTGTCTGCGCAGCTCCCAGCACGTTGCCCATCGCAGTCGGCGCCAGCGCCGCGGTGTCGCCCAGCGGGTAGTCGAGCACCGCGCGCAGATGCTGCTCGAACTGCGAGGTGCGCGCGCCGTCCATGGTCCAGTGTCCGGAGTTGTGCGGCCGCATGGCGAGCTCGTTGACCATCAGCCCACCGGACACGGTCTCGAACAACTCGACGGCCAGCACCCCGACGACCCCGAGCGCCGACGCTATCGACAACGCCAATTCCGAAGCGGCAGAGCCCAATTCCTCGGAGAGTCCGGGCGCCGGGGCCAACACGGTCACACAGATGCCGTCGCGCTGCACGGTCTCGACCACCGGCCACGCCGCGCCCTGCCCGAACGGTGAGCGGGCCACCAACGCGGCCAGCTCGCGGCGCATCTGCACACGCTCCTCGATCATCACCGGGACGCCGTCGGCCAGATACTGCGCGACGACCTCCCGAACCTCGTCCACCGACGCCGGCATGATCACCCCGCGCCCGTCATATCCGCCGCGCACGGTCTTGATGACGACGGGCCCGCCCACCTCGTCGGCGAACGCCACCGCGTCCTCGACCGTGGACACCGCGGAGAAGCGCGGCACCGGGGCTCCGAGCTCGGAGAGCCGCCGGCGCATCAGCAGCTTGTCCTGCGCGTGCACCAGCGCCGACGGCGGCGGCAGCACGTTCACCCCGTCGGCCACCAACTTCTCCAGCAGGTCCGGGGGCACGTGTTCGTGGTCGAACGTGAACGCGGTGGCCCCCTCGGCGACGCGCTGCAGCGCGGCGAGGTCGGTGTGCGAGCCGAGGACGACGTCGGGGGTGACCTGGGCCGCGGATTCATCGCTGCGGACCGCCAGCACACGCAGCGTCTGACCGAGCGCGATTGCGGCCTGGGCCGTCATCCGGGCGAGTTGGCCGCCGCCGATCATTGCTACGACGGGTGGAGAAGCGGAAGTTCGTGACACGGCGTATATGTTGTCATGACCGGCGCCACAGCATTGACCTGCGGTTACGTCGCGATGCGGCATCTGGGCAGCCGCTTACGTAAACTGGCTCCTTGTGTCCTTTGCCGATGCGACGATCCGCCGCCTTCCGGGGCCGATCCGTCCCTACGCCGAACGGCACCACGAGCTGATCAAGTTTGCCATCGTCGGTGCGACCACGTTCGTCATCGATTCGGCGATCTTCTTCACGCTGAAGTTGACGATCCTGGAGCCCAAGCCGGTGACGGCGAAGATCATCGCCGGCATCGTCGCGGTGATCGCGTCTTACATCCTGAACCGCGAATGGAGCTTCCGCGACCGGGGCGGCCGGGAGCGTCATCACGAGGCGCTGCTGTTCTTCGGGGTCAGCGGCGTGGGCGTGCTGTTGAGCATGGCCCCGCTGTGGATCTCCAGCTACGTGTTCATGCTGCGCGCGCCGATGGTGTCGCTGATGACGGAGAACATCGCCGACTTCGTGTCGGCCTACATCATCGGCAACCTGCTGCAGATGGCGTTCCGGTTCTGGGCGTTCCGCCGCTACGTGTTCCCCGACGAGTTCGCCCGCAACCCGGAGAAGGCGCTGGAGTCCACGCTGACCGGCGGCGGCCTGGCCGAGGCGCTCGAAGATGAGTACGAGCTGCGCCACCCCGAGCATCCCGACACCGCCGGCAACGTCACCCCGATGCGGCCCAGCCGTCGCCGCTGGATGCAGCGTCAGGTGGATCCGTCCGAGCCCCGGGTGTCGAAGACCTCGTAGTCCGGCGCGGCCGGGACGACAATTCAGACATAGCCTCAACTTGTGCCGGGTCAACACCACCGCTCCCAAGCGCTGCCGTGGGCCCTGGTCCCGGGTGGCGCGGTCGGCGCGCTGATCAGATATGCCGCCGCGGACACGTGGCCGCAACCGCATCAGCTGCTGGTGTCGACGACGCTCACGGTCGGGGTGGCGTTCACCGTCGCGACCTTCGTGGTGGCCCGGGGTGCGACCGGGCCGGTGCTGAGTTTCGTGCTGGGTGTGTGCGCCGGCGCGGCCAGTCTGAGCGCCTACGCGGTGCTGACGGTCAGCCAGCCGGCGCTGTTGTCGATCGCGTTTCTGACCCTGACCCCGGCCGCCGCGCTCGGCGGACTGCTGCTGGGCCTGCTGGCTACGCGGGCGGTGACGCGGTGACGTGGGTGCTGGTCGCGCTCGGCGGCGCCGCGGGCACCGCGCTGGCGCTGGTCGGGCGGCGCAGGCCGCTGGCGGTGACGGCGGTGGTGTGCGCGTTGCTAGGGGCGTTCGGCGTCCAGGAGCGGTCCGAGGCATTGACCGCGCTGGTCGGTTTCGGGGTGCTCGGCTCGGCGGCGAGCATGGTCATGGTGAGCCTGGCGCGGCCGCTGTGGCTGGGCGGGGACGCGATCGCGGCGACGGCGTGGCGGGTCACCCGACGGTTGGCGGTGCACTGCGCGGTCGGGGCGACGTTCGCGTTGGCCGGGTACCTGGCGCTGCGGGCTGGGACGACGCTGTACGTGAAGTTGCGTTAACAGCCGATCAGTTCGGCTTTCACCCATCCGCCGTACTGGTAGAGGTAGGTGTACTGCCACTGCGCCACCGAAAACGGATACTCGCGGGGCACGTCGCGCATGATCACGCTGCGCGTCGGTGTGGTGAAGCACTGGTCGAAGATGCGGCGGGCGCGCGGCAGGTGGTAGCGCCAGCTGACGACGACGATCTTGTGCCAGCCGTAGGCGTCGGCGAGGTCGCGGGCCATGCGCGCTTCGCCGCGGGTGGTGGCCGGCGCGGGCTTGCGGCAGATCACTTGGATGTCGGTGCGCGGCGCGCAGGCTTTGCGCATCACCTTGTCTTTGGCGGGGTACGGGTTCGACAGCAGCACGGTCGGCGCATAGCCCTGCTCGGCCAGTCGCAGCCCGTAGGCCTCGCGGCCGTCGTGTTCCCCGCCGAGCACCACGATCGCGTCGGCGCGGGCCAGCGGATCGCGTGGTGCATGCGCGAACAGCAACGTGCCGCTGGCGCCGTTGAAGACCAGCAGCAGCACCAGCGCGGCCGTCGCTGCGGGAATCAGCAGGTGCCGACGCCGGATCACGCGCACCACCCCCGAAGATCAGCTGACCCCACCATCTCCGGACATTGTGCCGAACTCTTCGCCGGCCGGCGTGGGCTGCGGCGACCGGCCTGTCGGTTTTCAGCCGCGGGCGGCCATAGAGGGGGGTACGGCCGCCCGCGGTTGTCCTGGGTGGGTGATCGCGCAAATCAAGCGCCTGGGTCCGCTCACCGCACACCTCGATCGCTCATGCCGGCATTTGTCGACACCGTGGGCACGGGACGCCGGCGAAACACCGCGCACCCTCGAGAACGGCTGCCTGACAAGTGCATACCTCAGCTGTATCGACAATCCCATGAACACGCCCGGCTAGTCGCCTCCGCGTGCTGCCGACCAGACTTCCCGGCACACCGTGCATGCAGCTTACGCGCGAACGGACGTCGGAAACCGGCCGACGGCGGCCGGTGCCGCCGTCGGGGTCCTGGTCGCGGCGCTGTTGCTACGCATGCTGTCTGACGGCGTCAGCGTGCTGGCGTTCACGGCGTGGATGAGCCCCTTCGGGCTGATGGGGCGTGTCGCACCGTATGCCGACAACGACCCGATGCCGTTGGTGGCGCTCGCCGCCTACGCCGTGGCGGTGACCGCCGCTGCGGTGGCAGCCGCCCACCGCCGTGACCTCGGCGCCGGATGGATCGGCCCCCGCAGCCGTCGGGCGCCGCGAATGTGGCTGCTCGGTTCGGTTTTGGCGTTCACCAGTCGCCGGGCCGTGAGGCCGGTGGTCGGCTGGGCGGTCGGAATCGGCGTCTACTTCCTCATCTTGGGTGCGCTGATCGCGTCGATCCTCGACTTCTTCGACCAGAATCCCCGGTTCGCCGAGTTGGCGTCCGCGGCCGGTTTCGCCGGCTTGCACACCGCCTCCGGCTTCGCCGCGGCGTTGTTCAGTCTGCTCGCGATACCCACCGGCCTCTATGCGGCGACCCGGTTGGCCGCGTGGGTGGCCGACGAGCGTGCACAACGCTGGACTCCGGTGCTGGCCGGACCAGTCTCCCGAACGTCGGTCCTCGGCTGCGAGATCCTGGTGACCGCGGTCGGCCTGGTGACGCTGCATCTGGTCGCCGCCGTGGCGATGAGCATCGGAGCGACGTTGACCGGAGCGCGGTTGGGCCTACTCGATGCCGTCGCCGGTACGTTGAACACCGTGCCGGTGGCCTGGCTGGCGCTCGGCGCTGCGGTGTTGGCGGTCGGCTGGGCGCCGGGTGCGGTGACTGCGGTCGGTGCGGTGCCCGTGGTCGGCGGATTCCTGCTCAACGTCATCGCCGACAGCATCGGCGCCCCGTCGTGGGTGTCGACCTTCTCACCGTTCGTCCACATCGCCGCCACCCCGGCCGAACCACCCGACTGGTGGTTTCTCGCAACATTTGTGGCGATCGCCGGGTTGCTGACTCTGGCCGGTGTCGCCGGACTTCAACGCCGGGACATCGCCGCGTGATCGGCGTCAGAGGTTCCTCGCCACGAGCCCGCTTGATACCACCAGAGCCCGACGGTCGGCGGATCCACCGCGCGGTGTCGGTCAAACGTCTGACTCGTCGCAGAATCGACGGGCAACCGGACGTGAAGGTGCGAAGCTAGCTAACAAAACGAACTGAGGGGGAATCGTGGGGGCATCGGCGGGGGTTTCCGGTTCTGCGAGGCGGCGCAAGACTCGCGGACGTCATCGCGCGAAGCGCAATGGCCAGCACATATCCACATGGCTGGGCGCTGGTGCTGTCACGCTGGGAGTCGGTGCGGCACTGACCGCGGCCCCCGGCGTTGCGCAGGCCGACGCCGGCTCGGAGTCATCGACCAACGCCTCTGCATCCTCGGCGAATGACTCGCAGTCATCCTCACGGGCTGCGGACGCCTCTCAGCGCGAGGCTGCCGACACCAGGCAGCGGACACTGCATCCGGCGCGAACCGATGACTCCGCCGACTCGGACGCAGAATCCGACACCGACTTCTCCGAGCGTGGCAGCGAGGAGAACGGCGTCGAGTCGAAAGCTACTCGCGTCGAAGACAACTCGGCCACCCAGGACAGTGACGACGATGGGGACGAAGCGGACCTGGATCCGGTCACCGGCATGGCCGGCACCGACATCAGCAGCGTCAACGAAGGGGCCCACCGTTCGACTCCTTCCTCGCAGCCGCTGCAAGCACCACCGGCTGCGATCGAGTTCACGACGGCGGCCGTGGGCACCGCAGTAGCCGACGATGCGTCATCCACAGGCGATGCCCCGCTGAGTGCGCTCGTCCCGGTCTCCGTGCTGTCTTCCGCGCTTCCTCCCAACCCGTCCGCCAAAGCCGACAGGGCGGCACCCACCGCGGAAACGCCGGCGAGCCCGCCGGATCAGTCCGCGCCCGATCACTTCGTGATGGCGGCCGCAGTGCCACCGTTCGAGGCTCCGAAAGTCGCCATCGTCGACAGCTACCAACTCACCGGTGCGGTCGGCAGCACGACGACAAGTCCCGGCGGCCGATACGTGTACGTCGCAACAGGCAACGCCATTGACATCGTCGACACTCAAACCGACAAGGTCACCCGGGTTTCAATTCCTGACGAAGTCGACGACGTCGCGGCGGCCGGCAATTACATCGTGACGGTGAACTACCGGCCGAACCGGCCGAACGGGATGAGCGGCACCATGACCGTCATCGACGCCGGTACGCGGAAGGTTCTGAGGACCTTCCCGGTGTCGGTGGGCAATTATCTGGCCAATGTCACTCTGAGCTCCGACGGCCGCACGGCATACGTCTTCTCGCACAACGGGAAGATGGGTGTCGTCGATACGCGCACGGGCACCCTGAAGCGGACGGTCGACGTGGGCGCGTACCTGCATGACGCCACCGCTGTGGAGGTACACGGGAACCGCGCCTACATCGCGCGGGACGATTCCCCCACCGGCAAGTCGCTTTCGGTGGTGAATCTGTCCACCGGTGCGGTTACCGAGGTGCCGCTGCCCGGGTCGTCGCGCGCAGTGGCCATCAGCCGCGACGGCAAGCAGGTGTACGTCGCGACGAGTAGCTCAGCTCTTGGCACCGATGCGGCGATAGCCATCATCAACGCGACCAACAACACCATCGTGACCACGATCCGAGGATCGGCCGATCCTCAGGCGCTCGGGATGGTCGACATTGTTGTCGGCGCGAGTGGCAGGTATGTCTACACGACGTCATATACCGCCGGTGGTTATCTGATGTCGGTGATCGATGCCCGCAGTCACGCCATCGTCGATCGGGTCGATTTCGAGGGACGACCGTCCGAGATGACTCTCAGTCGCGACGGACGCTTCATCTACCTCGCCGACAGCAAGAGCAACGGCGCCGCCACCCTGTATGCCGTCAGCACGACCGTCGGCGATCCGAACTTCGAGGACACATGGCGGGGTCTCGCCACGGTGGGTGCGATCGTCCAGGTCCTCGACCGGATGGTCGAGAAGCTGAACAGCTTTCCCACGGTATGGCGGTTCGATGGCTTGCTGCGCTTCAAGGCGCTGAATGACGGCGTGACATCGATCATGGAAGGCGTCACAAGAGGGGATCTGCCACGGATCGTCACAGGTATCGCCGACGTCGTGACCGCAATCCTGCCGAAGCCGGCCGCCGCCGCGATCGAGATCGGCAAGGCCATCATCTCGATCGTCTTGCCTTTGAGTAACGAGGAATCCGAGAAATTCCTCAACTTCCGCGCACAGTGCATGTTCCACAAGAATGCCGACCAAATGAGCCCGTCGGAAGCGAAACGCTTCACCGACCGGTACGGCGGGGTGAGCGCAATCTGGAACATCCCGTTCGACTACGCCAGATACAACGTGGGCGGTTGGTTCGGCTCACCCTCCTGCTGACCCGAGGTCGGAGGCCGACCGTCGGAGCCCCGGTCAGCTCGGGGACTCCTCGGTGCCGAGGGTGTCGAAAACCTCGTGGTAGAGCAGCGAATGGACGTGCTCGACGCGCGGGATGTCCTGGAATTCCAGCGGGTCCTGGGCGGCGGATTCGATGATCAGCGTGCCGGTGCGGAAGATCCGATCGACGAGGCCGTGCCGGAACTCGACGCTGTTGATCCGCGCCAGCGGGATGTCGATGCCTGAGCGGGTGATCAGCCCGTGGCGGTACATCACCCGGCGGTCGGTGATGACGAAGTGGGTGGTCCACCAGTTCAGGAACGGCCAGATCGACAGCCACCCGATGAGAATCAGCCAGATCGCCGCGATGACGGCGAACACGATGTTCTTCGCGTTCGGCTCCCAGTCAAGGGTGTTGACGTAGCCGGCCACGAACGCGGCGGCCGCCGACGCGACGATCAGGACGAGCGCGGGGATGGTCAACCGCCCCCAGTGCGGGTGGCGATGCAGGACGACGTGTTCGTCCTTGGCCAGCACGTTCTCCGGGTAACCCACGGCAGCACTGTACTGGGGTTCGGCGAACTCGGCGGCCTTTCGTGTGGCTACCCCGGGATCGGTGGTGGACGGCGTAAGTTCTCCCTCGTGGATTGCAGGTGCGGGCATGAGCGCTCCGCTCACGAGCACTTTCGCCCCGGCTCGGATTGCGGAATGTGCGAGTGCCTGCGATTTCGGCCCGACATCGCCCGTTGGCTCGCGTCGCTCTTTAAGCGCTAGTTCCAGCAAAAATCGTACCTCCGCAATCCCCTTGCTCTAGGCCATGATCGACCTCCCCATCTCCTTTCTGGTGAACTCGAAAACCAACCGGGGTCAGCTTGCTGTAGCGAGATCCACGGCATACGAGCGGCTTACGCGGCCGATGGCATACGACTTTGCTATATGCGAGCTGCCAACCTGAGTAGACTCGGCCGGCGCCGGGTTGGCGAATGGGGTATTAGCTGCCATAATCATGACTCCATGACGCGAGCGAAAATTGATGGGGGGTCGCCCGCGATGAAAAACAGGGTTTGCCAAGCGTGTGGCGTGGTTATCGCTGCGGGCATCGGGCTGGCTATGAGCACCGGCCACGCGGCCGCCGGAGCCGAATCGTCGGCCGTTGAATCCTCGATCGGCAGTACGGCCTCGAACGCGGCCGGCACATCGACAGTTCCTGAAGCATCTCCGGCCGACCACGGTGGGGCCGAAGACGATCCCGACGGCGAAGCCGAGGATGAACCCGATACCGACGTCGCGGATGACACCGGCATCGACGACGTCGACACGGATAACGGCGTCGATGACGAGTCAGATGCCGGCTGGGCCGACGGTGCGGATCCCGACATCACCGAGGGCGAGGCGAGCGATGCCGACCACGGCGCTGACGCGGACGGCGGCAAGTCCTCCCCCGTCGTCGACAGCAGCGCCTCGGACACGTTCCAGCCGCCCACCCATGCAGACGGCACTCACACCGGGGACGCCGGAACCGAACAGATCGCGGCGCCGGAAGCGAGCGACGTCGACGACCTCACTGCTGAGCTGCCGGAGGCTTCCGGCGTCGGTGGCGCCGTCTCCACTGCCGAGCCGACTGCACAACTCGATGACCACGTGCCGCACACCAACATCACTCAACTCACTGCTGAGGACGCTGCCGCCCCGATGAACAAGACCGTCGGGTTCATGACCAAACTGCTTGGCGCGCTGGGGATCACAGACGAACGTCGCCACGCCGACTCGCCCATCGCGTTGGCGCTGCTGGCGTGCGCCCGTCGGCTCGACGCAGCGGCCGCCTCGACGGGGTCCACGATGGTGTGGCAGACCACGTCCCAAACGGGCACCACGATCAACGTCAGAGATTTCGGCGCGGTCGGTGATGGCGTCACCGATGACTCGGCTGCCATCAAGGCCGCCGAGGCGGCCCTGACTTCCAGTGCGCGCCTGTACTTTCCGGAGGGACAATACCGGTTCGCCCAGCAGCACCCGGCCGGCAACGCCGCGATCCTGCTCAAGGGACTGTCGAATGTCACCGTGGAGTTCGCCCCCGGCGCCAAGCTGCTCATGGACAATCTGGCAACCAACGGGCACGGCACCAGCCACGGCCTGCGTGTCGAAGGCGCGGCATCTCACGTGGCCATCCTCAACCCGACCATCGAGTGGGTCACCCGGCCGTCGGCGCGCAGCTTCGGAGACGGAATCTCCATACTCGGGTGGCCGTCCGATACCGCACCGCCGCCGGTATGGACCGGCTCCACCGGCAAGGTCGAGTACGTCTCCATCGTCAACGCACGCATCGTGAACACGCCGCAGTCCGGGGTCGTGGTGATGGGCGCCTCCGACGTGACGGTGACGAACATGACCGCCATCGGAACCCTCGCTGACGGACTGCATTTCAATGCGAGCCGGCGGGCGACGGTCAACGGCCTGGTCGCACAGAACACCGGCGACGACGGCCTCGCATTCGTCACCTACTACCACGAAAGCCAGCCGTGGACGTACGGCCCGACCGACGGCCCATTCAACCTGGCGTCCTCGGCGAATGGAACAACGGCGGCTCGGTAGCAAGCGACATCACGGTCACCGGCGGTCGCGCCAACGGGTTCCGCGTGCAGGGCGGATACGACATCACCATCAGCGATGTCACCGTCACCGACAAGGAGTTCGGTTTCCACGTCAACTCGGCCAAGGCATCCCACGTTGGCGACTGGACGAGTCTGGCGTCGCGCGATATTCGTATCTCCGACGTCACGATCGTCGACGTCCAAACCGGCGTGGTCCTGGCGACGAACAACATCGACGGCACTGAAGACGCCAAATGGTGGAACTTCTCCGGCGTGGTCATCAGTGACGTGACGATCCACGGGGCAAAGAACTGGTCGTTGGCGGTGGAGACACCGGCCGCGATGACGAGCAAATTCGCCGGCGTCACGTTGCGAAACATCTACGCCGAGACCGCCGGCGACGACGATGGACCGAATCTCGGCGGCAACGGCGGAATCCTGCTGGCATCGCTGCAGAACGCGGTGATCGACGGCCTCCGCCTGGTCTCCGCTCATAAGGCCGACATCAACCTGTTGGGGGCGGCGCAGATGCGCAGCCACCTTAGCGCCGCCGACCTCCCCTCGTCGAATCTGACGATTGACGGTATGAGCCTCGAGGGACCTGGCCGGATTCTGATCCAGGACATCGCCGGGGTGCAGTTTGGCGACGTGTCGTCGTCGGGTGCCGACAGCGCGGCCGTCGAGCTCTTCCGCGTCAAAGACGCGTCCTTCACCACGATCACCGCGCACCTGCCCGCGCGGGGCGCCGGCGGAGGGTATGGGGTGCGACTGCTGCAGGTGTTCGACGTCGACATCACCGAGACCGTCGTCACAATGGACGATCACGTCGGAAGCACCTGGTGGGCAGTGGAACTCGGTGGCGGCAATCCGCAGGACGGCATCGCCGGCAGCAACGTCTACGTCGGCACCATCACCTATGTCAGCGATCGCGACGCCACCGACTCACACATCGTGGTTCAGGGCGGTCCTTACGGACCGCAGAACTGGTCCCTCCACGCCTCCTGGTGGCATGGGGGCGAAGCGCAGCCGCAGTGGCGCTCAGCGACCTACGGCGACGTGAGCCCGGTCTAGCCCCCTCAGTTCCGTAGCAGACCGCTCTCGTGGTAGCCGATGTCGGTGTTGACCTGCCACGGGTCGACGTTCTCGCCGAAGCACTGGGCGACGCTGCGCAGCGCACTGAGCATGGCGTGGTCCTGATTGTCGTAATGGTGCATTCCGTTGCGCCCCATCGGATACAGCGACGGATGCTGCCGCCGCAGGTATTCGCGGATCCGCACGACGCTGCGGTCGCGGGCCGGGTCGTAGATCGGGTAGGCGAACTGCGAACGCACGGTCATCACCTTCTCGATGCCGGCGTCCCCGACGCCGAGTGCGCGCAAATCCTTCTGGACCAGATCGGTCAGGTGCGCGTCGTCGGCGTTCCACAGCTCGCCGCCGGGGGCGATGAAGTATTCGAAGCCGAGGAAGGTGCCGGCGAAGTCGGCCGGGGTCAGATCGGCCGACCAGCGGCCGTAGTTCTGGATGCGGCCGGCGTTGAAGTTCTTGCCGGGGGTGTACACCCAGTTGAACGGGATGTCGTGGGACTGCCTGAGCGCGACGGCGACGGTGATCAGCGACCGGTGCCGCAGCGCGGCGGCGACGGCGCGAATGTGCCTGGGCGGTGCGGGTTCCAGCGCATCGATGAGCAGCCGCAGCGGCATGCTGGAGAACACGGTGTCGCCGGTTGCGGTGTCCCCGTTGGCCAGTCGCACGGTCCAGCTGGCTCCGTCGTGGCGGAGCCCGGTGACCGGGGCGTTGAGCACCGGGGCGGCGCCGTTGGCGGTCAGTGCCGCCGCGGCTGCCTCCCAGAGCTGGCCGGGCCCGAGCCGGGGGTAGCGGAAGACGTCCTGCGAGGCGGGATCCGAGTCGTGGCCGCGCCGCCAGCCGATCGGCTTGATGCGCTGGTTGGCCCAGTCGCTGGTCAGCTCTTCGGGTTCGGTGAGCCAGGTCTTGCGGACGTAGCCGTCGAAAAACATCTCATACCAATGGCGACCGAATTCCCCAATGCCCCATTGTCGGAAGTTCTCCGACGGGCGGTCGTTGATGCGGAAGTTGCGCCGCAGCCTTGACCACAGCAGGCTGCTCAGGCCGCGGGCGCCGCGCCGATACCCCATCTGGGTCAACAGGTCTCGCCCGAGCAGTGGGTACCGGACGTAGTGCCCGCTGACCAACATCGCCGAGCGCCGGCCGACTGCGAGCCACTCATCGTGGGGCAGCAGCGATTTCCACAGATCGAGGATGTCCTCGTTGCGGGTGAAGAACCGGTGCCCGCCGGGGTCGATGCGCCAGTCGCCGTCGGTCGGGGTGCGCGCGAGCCCACCGAGGTGGGCCGACGTTTCGTAGAGCCGCGGGGTGACTCCCCTGTTGACCAATTCCAGCCCGGCGGTGAGCCCGGCAGGCCCGGCGCCGATGATGATCGGGTTCCTCGTGGTCATCGCTATGTTCCACGCCGTTGCGGGAACCGCCGGTACTCGTCGACGAGGTCGTCGATGTGCTGGGCGGTCAATTCGTTGAGCGGGGTGTCGAGGAACCGCAGCTGGGCATACTGGCTCTGCAGCGGCAGGAATCCGCTGAGCAGCGGCTCGGCGGTGGTGCGGATGACGAGGTCGACCTCACCGATGGAGAACGCCTCGGTGATGTCACAGCCTTCGCGGACGGCGCGCTGATGGGCGGCACGTAGCTCCTCGGCGGCGTCGTAGGCGAGCAGGATGTTGATGCGGAAGGCGTCGCCGGTCATGGCGGTTTCGGCGGCGCGCGCCGCCGCGGCCAGTTCAGGTGGCAACAGGGTGAGGTCGCCGTGGATGTGGACGCCGACGACGGCGGGATCGAAGTGTTTCGGCAGCAGCGCGGCGAAGAAGAACGCCGACGCGGCGTACACGCCGTCCAGCTCATGCCCGGGCCGCCCCAAGTTGGCCCGGCTGAGGTTGTAGACGGTGACGGTCTGCACGAGGTTGCGTTGCAGTACGAGCAGGATTTCGACAACCTTCTGCGCGCCGAGCCGGTACGCGTCGGCCAGCGTCGCGCCGTTCGCGTCGGCCCACCGCCGCAGACCGTCCGGTATCAACCCCACGTGCGCGGGTTTCATGGCGACAAACTCCCCCCAAACTGCTGATCACCCCGCAGCAAAGGTAGCTGAACTTACAACCGTCCGCGACGGTTTCGAGAACCAGGCCCGCCGCAGGCCAACTCACGGTCAGGCATCAGCCCAAACGCGTGGCCGGCTAACCCGGACGCCATCCCGGTACCAGGCGTCTGAACGGGCTACCGCAGCAAACAACAACCGCGATGCCGCGCTTTCCGTATTGCGAAATACTCGGCGGCAAAAGCATGTTTCCGGCACAGGAACCGAAGTGCCGCCGAGGTGAAGTTTGCCGAACCCGGGGGATCGTGCGGAATTCCGATCATCGCGGCCGCGTCGGTGCGCTCGCTGTGGCGCTGGCGATCGGAACGGCGTTGTTGTCGATTCCTGTTGTCGCAGTATCAGATCCCGGTACGTGGCAGAGGCCGTCAGCTGACCGTACGACACCGGATGCGCCCGACGCGACGTCGAACGCCGCCACGGCCCACGACGTTGCGTAGAACACCGGGTGCGGTGACATCAGCGAAGAGCAGAACGCTGACGATGCATCCTGGGTGCGGTGGATGCGGAGGTCGACGATCAAGAGGCCGCGGAGACACCTGAAGACAGCGTCGTCGTACTGACCAGGACGACGACACCACAGCAAACGATGTCCAAGAACCTGAGACAACCACCGCGCCGCAGTCAACAGACCGGGGCCGAGCACCGAGATCGCGGACGCAGACCGAGATTTCTCCGACGACGAACTCGTCGGAGCCGGAACCGGATCTGGCTGCCGCCGAGACCACCGACACCGCGGCCGGTGGCGCCGAGGAAGCGCCGGCCGCCGGTCACGGCGGGCCGGCTGACTCTCACCACGTCGGCCGCCTACGCCGGGTGGCACACAGAAAGCCGGCTCAGTCCTCGGTAGGACGCAACACGGCGAGCACGGTCAACAGCATGATTCTCAAATCCAGCCGCACCGACCAGTTCTCGATGTAGTAATTGTCGAACTCCGCGCGGTCGGCGATGGAGGTCTGGCCGCGCAGGCCGTGCACCTGCGCCCAGCCGGTGATGCCGGCCCTCACCCGATGCCGTTCGCCGTAGCGCCGGATCTGCATCTCGAACAATTCGACGAATTCCGGGCGTTCGGGGCGAGGGCCTACCAGACTCATGTCGCCGCGCAGCACGTTGACCAACTGCGGCAGTTCGTCCAGCGATGTCTTGCGCATGATCTTGCCGATCCAGGTGCGCCGGTCCTCACCTTCCACCCCACCCGGCGCGGCGCCGTCCCTCAGCGTGAACGCGGCGGCGGTGGGATCGGCCGGGCGCATGCTGCGGAACTTCAGGCACTGAAACACCTTGCCGTCGCGGCCTACTCGATCCTGGCCGAAGAAGATCGGGCCCGGAGAGCTGAGTTTGACCAGCATCGCGAGAGTCAGGAACAGCGGCGAGATGAGCAGCAGCCCGAAGGCGGCGACCACCCGGTCTGAGGCGTGTTTGACCGCGAAGTGCCACCCCTTGGGGTCGGTGTGGCTCAGGATCATCAACGGGATACCGCCGAGGTGTTCGATGAAGGAGCCGACGCTGACGGCATCCATCACCCGCGGCACCACGCGCACCTGCAGACCGAGTCCCTGCGCCGCTTTCACCGCGCGGGTCAACTCCTCCTCGGGCAGCGCGCTCGGTGCCACGATCAGCTCTTCGGCGCGGGTGGCGCGCGCCGCGATGTCGACGCTGTCAGGTGGGCCGAAATACGGCACGTCGAGCAGTTCGGCATCCGTCGGACGCTGCCCGTCGAGCACGCCGACCGGGCGCAGACCGTAATCGGCCACCTGCCGCATGCGGGTGATGAGCTGGTGGGCGATCGGCCCGGAACCGATGATCAGCGCCGGAGCCGCCGTGTGGTACTTGCGGCGGTAGTACCGCTGAACCATCGCCCGCACCAGGCGCAGCAACGGCACGAGAACGGCGGCGAACACCCATATCTTGACGAATAATTCGCTGGGGCGAACGTACGCACCCGCCGGCTCGTTCGCCGCCAACGGTGGCACCAACACGATCACGAGCGCCATCGCGGTCAACGTCGACACCGCGACCGACGTCTCGATCGGTTCGAAGTCGTCGAAGAAGCTCCTGTTGAGGTTCCGTCGATAGAGCGACCGCGACGCGAGCACGATGAGCAGCAGCGGAACGAACACCCACGAGTACAGCGCGATGTTGCGTGCGGTCACATCGCCGGCGACCGCCCACTGCCCCAGCAGCACCGCGCACGACGCAGCCAGGATGTCGAGCCCCACCGTGAGTACCGAGTACCACGGGTCTGTGCGCAGCCGCATCACCCATCCGGACAGCTCGGAGGGTTCGTGCCGTACGGCCTCTTCCGACACATCCGGCCGCGGAGCGGCAGCCCCGTCAGCGCGCTCACGACTCGCAGTCTTCACGCCTGGTTGCACGTGTTCAGTCCCCCGAAAAAGCGATCCGTTGAACCCCACTCTAAGTGTGCTGAGGAGTAGACGCAGTGAATTCGAACGCGTGGCATCCGACTTTGCCAATGTGGGAATCACAGCAATAGGATGAAACGTTGCTGTGACCCTGCGAATCAGCGGTGTCGGTCGGGTTCGGGAGCGAACGCCCGCTCGGCGACGATCTGCGCGAGGTCGGTCATGATCTGCACATGGCCAGTGCCCCACAGGCGTGGCCTGTTGTCGAACACGCACAGTGTGCCGATCGCGTGTCCGGCGCGGTCGGCCAGCGGAATCCCCAGGTAGGCGATCACGGCACCGGCTTGCACCACCGGATGGTGCTTGAACACAGGATCCGTCCTTGCATCCTCGAGGATCAGCGGCACGTTGTTTGCCACGGCGTACTGACACACCGAGTCTTCGAGCGGCGTCTGCCTTTCCTCGGCGGCCACGCCGCCCATCCCGACCGAGCTCTTGAAAAATTGCCGGTCCACGTCGATCAAAGACACCGCGGCGAACGGCGCGTCCAGCGCGTCGGCTGCAGCGCGAGTGATTCGGTCGTAGGTCGCCTCGGGCGGCGAGTCGAGCAGCCCGGTGTCATACAGCGCCCGCAGCCGCTCCGGGTCGTGCACGGCGGCCGAGACATCCGGCATCGCGTCCGACGCGAACACGCCTGCCTGGGAGAGGCGCACCAACAGATCCTTGGTCACCGGGTCCTCGGCGCGCGTCAGGTCGGCCACCATCTGCGCCCCCACGGCGCGGGCGACGTAGGCGTCGACGTCTTCCCCGGCTTCCCGCGCACACCGCTCGAGCATGCGATTGAGGGAATCGTCGAACCTGGACAGAAACGTGCTCACACACCGACGGTAACGGACTGTGACGCCCTGCACATATCGACGGGCCCGTTAATCCTCCTTTCTGGGGCGGGCCCGTAACCTTGGTTGCACCGCTGAGGATCAGGAGGAGCCTGTGGTCGAAGCCCGAACCCAGGGCAAACACGGCGTGGACGTGTTGTTCGACGCCCGGCATGTCCGCCAGAGCGGCATCGGCACCTACATCCGCACGCAGCTTCCGACACTCGAAGAGGCCGCAGACCGGCACGGAGTCTCGTTGGCGGTTCTGGCAGATCCGGACACCGCGCCCGCTCTAGGGCCCGGCACCGAGCTGGTCCACGCGGAACCTGCGTCGGCGGCGATGTATTCGGCGGCGGAACAGAGGGTCTGGCGGCGGGCGTTCGCGGCGACGCGGCCTCGCGCGGTGTGGCTGCCCCACTATCCGTATCCGCTGGCGAGGATGCTGGCGGGCAACCGCCGGATGCTCACCTACGTGACCGTGCACGACATCATTCATCTGCTGCCCGAGGACATCAGCGGACAGAACCGCGCCCGCCGCGCGTACGCCCGCGCGATGCTGCGCGCCGATGCGCGCTCGTGCCGGCGCATCTTCACCCCGTCGGAAGCGACCGCCGTGACCCTGAGAGGGATCGAGAAGTCTGCTCGGACGCTCGTGACCCCTATTCCGGTGGACGACATCTGGTTTCAACCCGCCGACCCGGCCCTGTCGCCTGTGACGGGCCCGTATGTGCTGTATGTCGGAAACACCAAGCGGCACAAGAATCTCCCGCTTGTGCTGGAGGCGTTCTCCACACTGGCCGACGTCCTGCCGCACAAGCTGGTGATCGCGGGGGGTGGCGCGTCGCTGCGCACCGCCGACGACCGGGTCCGCCGGCTGGCCGAGGACATGGGTGAGCGCGTGGTCGTGATGGGGCAACTGGACTTCGTGGTGCTGCGGGCGCTGGTGGCCTCGGCCCAGCTGCTGGTGATGCCATCACTGTATGAAGGCGCCGGACTGCCGCCGCTGGAGGCGATGGCGTCCGGCACCGCCGTGGTGGCCTCGAACATTCCGGCCGTCCGCGAAACCTGCGGTGCCGGCGCCGAGTTCTTCGACCCGCACGATGCCGGCGCGCTGGCCGCGCTGATCCACACCTACTGTTCTGACGACGCGGCCCGGGCTGATCTCGCCCAGCGCGGGTTGGCCTACGTCAAAGCACGCCAGCAGCAGATCCGCCCGGCCGCGGCAGCCGATGCCATCTGTGCCGACCTCACCGCCGGCCCGCCGTGAGGATTTCCCGACGCACATTTCTGATCAGCGCCGCAGCGGCCGGCGCTGCCGGCGTGGCGCTGCCCGACCACCGACAGCGGCACGCCGTCCTCGACGTGCGGGAGTTCGGCGCCAAAGGTGACGGCGTCACCGACGACTCCCGGGCCATCCAGGCTGCCGCCGCCGCCCTGCGGCCCCACAGCACGCTGCACTTCCCCCGCGGCACCTACCGATTCGCACAGCACCGGACTCGGCGCGACGCGGCGATCGTCGTCGCCGGCGTCTCTGACGTCGCGGTCGTGTTCGATCCCGGCGCCGAGCTTCTGATGGACAACCTGGACCCGACCGGGGCCGGTGCCGGTCACGCCGTGTTGGTGCACGGACCGGCTTCACGGATCCTGTTGCACCACGTCAGGATTCGGTGGGCGCACGACGCGCGGCGGTCGCTCGGCGACGGTATCCGCGTGGTGGGCGGCCCCGTGGTCGAAGGATCGAGCTTCGCCACGGCGCCGCGCGGGTGGCCGGGTCCCGTCAACGGGGTCACCCTGACCGACTGCGTGGTGCAGGGCAGCCCGCAAGCCGGGGTCATCATGATGGGAGCTGCTGCCATCGCCGTCACCGGGCTGCGGGTCACCGGCACCAGGGCCGACGGCCTGCATTTCAACGCGTGCCGACAGGCCAGGATCGAGGACTACCGCGCCGCGGACACCGGCGATGACGGGCTGGCGCTCGTCACGTACTACGCCGACGAACCGCTGTTCGACACCGACTCGTCGACGTTCGCGTTCCCGGCCCTGACGGATTGGTCCAATACCGATTTCACGATCGACGGCGCCCATGTCACCGGCGGCAGGGCCAACGGCGTCCGGATCGCCGGCGTCCACCGCGCCACGCTCACCGGGCTGGCTGTCCACGGGGCGCGCGCCGGCGCGGCCGTGATGGTCGACTCCGCCGAACCGGGCGCCGACGCCGGCTGGGATTACGTCGCCAGCCGTGGGGTGCGCCTGGCCTATATCACGGCGACCGACTGCAACATGGGGCTTCACCTGCTGGCCCGGCCGGGGCCTTCCGGTGATCCCCGCTTCACCGAGTTCGATGTGACCGTCGACGACGTGCGAATCGAGCGGTGTGAGAACTGGTCAGTGCGGGCCGAGTCACTGACCGACCGGAGGGTCAGCGGGCTGCGCCTGCGCAACTGTCGCATTTCTTCGGCGTCCACGACCGGCGGCAACGGCGGGGTCGGCATCGGCAACGCCCGCGACATTTCCCTGGCCGACGTCTCGATCCAGCACACCGAACCGGTGACGGCGTTCGACACCGTGAATGCCGGCGGCTTGACTGTCGACCGTCTCAGCGTGAAGCAGCCTTAGCGGCAGGCGTCCCAGCCTCGACGCCACCACTGCGCCCGCAGCGGTGAGTAACAGCAGGAAGATCACGATGCCGTAGATCAGGATCTGCACGCGCCATACTTCCAGGAAGCAGTATCCGACCACCCCCGCGGACGCGGCGATCACGGGACTCAGGCTGAAGATCCGGGCGAACGCGTAGCCGGCGACGCCGTAGGCCAGGATCGTGTACAGCCAGCCCCAGGCGCCGTACTCGGCGTAGGTGTCGGCGAACACCGAATTGGTGAAGAAGTTCCCGGCGAAGGTCACCGAATAGCCGTACACCGACGCCTGTTTCCAGCTGTCGTCCTTGGCGATCTTGTTGAACTGCAGAAACGTGGGTTGCACGGCCGCCAGAGATTCCGCCGCGCCGCCAGGGTTCTCCCAGGCGCCCCGGCCCACCGCGTCGGCCATACCCAGTGAAACCTGCGCCGGTACAGCCAGATACGCCCCGGATTGGTACACGTTCATCTCGATCGGGTTCGAGATCCCGGCCTCGCGGTAGTAGTTGGCGTTGCGGACGTAGTTGAGTACCGTGAGCAGACCGAACCCGGTGGCCGCGATCAGTGCGACCGCGATCAGTGCCCGCACCGGTGATCCGGTGCCCGGTTCGCGGTGTACCCGTCCGCGCACCCACGCCGCCAGGTACACCGCACACGCCATCAACAGCGACAGCCGGGATGCGATCATCGCGTTGGCGAACAGCAGCAGCACCCCGGCCACCATGTAGGGCCAGCCGATCACCTTCTTGCGCCACAGGTACACCGCAAGCGGCGCGGCGAGAATCGTGGCGTAGCGCAGGGTTTGGGGACCCGCGAAACCGGACAGGGCATTGCTGAAGTCGTTGGCGGTCTGCTCGCTGAGCGACGCGATGATCGCCGGAACACCGCCGACCTTCCAGAACGAATACAGCACCCCGACCGCGCCGGCGGCCAGGATCACGAAGAAGTAGCGTCGTTCGAAGCCCGCAGTGTTGGTGCGGTCGGCTCCGGTCAGCGGTCGGGACCGGTGGGTGCCCCACCAGTAGCCGACCATCGACACCATCACGATCGCGAAGTACCACAGCACCAGCAGCGCGATGCCGCGCCCGCTCACCGCGGCGGGGGCCGAGAATCCGGTCAGCGCCTCGGACGCGGTCTGGGCCGTCCCGAGTTTCTGCCGTGCGACCAGTCCGAACCATGCCAAGAACGACATGGCGACCGGGGCCAACAGCAAGGTCGCGGGGGTGAACCATGCCGGGGCGCGGGAGGACGTGTTGCCGTGTCGCACAAGGAAGGTGTCGGCGGGCGCGGTGAGGGTCATCAGCGGGACCGTTCCCCTTGCCGGCGCAGTCCGAAGGAGTCAGCATAGTCGGGTGCGCCCTTGACCGCGGCGAAGTGGTAGACGACGGCGGTGATCATCTCGGCCACGACGAACGCGGCGAAGATCGCCTCGGTGGATCGCCACAGCAGCAGGAAGCCGACGCTGATCACCAGGTAGACGACGGTGCTGGCGCCACGAATCCAGAACACCAGCACCGTTTTCCCGGCTTTGCGCAGCGCGGCGAACGGGACCGTGGAGACGAGCATGACGGCCTTCCACAGCGCGGCCAACAGCAGGGCCGCTACCCCAACGGCGTCCCATGCCGGGCCGAACACCAGGCTGCCGAAGCCGCCGAATGCCGCGGCCAGCACCGCAACCATACCGACGACGAAAACGACGACGAAGGGGCGGAGTTCGCCGCGATGCCCGTGGGCGAGTAACCGGTATCTGCCATAGGCCAGGATCGGTTCGACCGCGCCGGCGACGGTGGAGATGACGCGGAAGGTCACCGACGCGGCAGGCCCGACCATCACGAGTAGCAGTGAGGTGATGGCCGGTTGGACGGCGCCGACAACCGCGGTCTCCGCGGTCACCCACCCGGACCTGCGGACGTCGGGCGGAAAGCCCATGTTCGGCATGCTTTTTCGCGGTTGATACCGCACCAGGACGGCGAGGAACGCGCCGACGGCGAGCACCTGCACCGCGTGCGGGTTGTGCTCGGTGGCCATCCACAGCGCGATCACGCTGGCCACGACCAGCAGCGTCGCGCCGAAACCCTCGCGCTTCCACTCGCCTGTCACCACGCCGATCGACCGCGACATCAACAGACCGGTCATCACCCCGATGGAACTGCCCATCAGTACCGCCGACGAGGCAACCGCGGGGCCGATCACCAGAGGCGCTGCGGCGCACAGCGCGAGCACCACCACCCACCCTGGCAGGCCGGGGTCGCCTTCGGCGTCGGGGGTGGCGAGCCGGCCCTCGACGACGAACGCGTTGACCAGTTGCGCGACGTAGACCCCGACGGCCAGCGACAGCGCGAGGAAACCCTGGGTTTCGATGGGCGCGACCCGGGCGTAGATGGCGATGAAGATCGCTGGGAAGACGTTCAGCGCAAGACCGGCGACCACCTGGACGGCGGTCTGCAGATGCTTGCTGTCAGCCATCGCGGCGGGCCGCCAGCGTCTCTGCCACCACCTCGGACATGTTGCGGCGGAACGTCTCCGGTGAGAACGTCTCGGCGTGCCGTCTGATCCGGACCGGGTCGTAGCCGCTGGTGTCGAATGTCGCGAAGGTCTCGGCGAAGCGCTCGACCACCTCGGCGTCGTCGGCACCGGTGACGAACGTTCCGGTGACACCGTCAACGACGCTGTCGAGCGCGCCGCCGACGCCGAGCGCGATCACCGGTGTGCCGCAGGCCATCGCCTCGACCGGGGTGATGCCGAAGTCCTCCTCTCCCGGCATGACCATCGCCCTGGCACCGCGGTAGAGGTCGCGGAACTTCTCGCCGGAGACCCGGCCCAGGAAAACGACGTCTCCGCCTTCGGCGAGCTTCTGGCATTTGGCCGCGTCGCGGCCGGCGCCGGCGACCACCAGCTTCACCCCGGCCCGCACGGCGGCCCTGATCGCGACGTCGGGGCGCTTGTAGGACACCAGCCGGCCGGGCAGCAGAAAGTAGTCACCGCGGGTCTGGCCGGGATCGGGCCGGTAGAAGTCGACGTCGACGGGCGGATGGACCACCTGCGACTCGCGGTTCCAGTGGTCTTTGATCCGTTGAGCCACCGCGGTGCTGTTGGCCACGATGGTGGTCATCTTCGGCGCGGCGGCCAGTTCGGTCCTGATCGCCAGCCCCGACAGCGCGTCCAGGGCAAGGCGGCCGGGCAGTGACGACGCCTCCTCGGCGCGCATCGCCTTGTCCCACGCCCAGCGCGCCGGCGAGTGGACGTACACGATCGTCGGCCTGGGCACGGCAGCATGCACCGCCGCGGCGGCGGCGAAGTGGTGGCTGATGATCACCGCGTCCGCCGAGCCGAAGTCCCGGCGCCGCAACCACGCCGGCACCAGCGGCAGCAGCGGCGCATAGCTGCGGTAGCGCGCGGCCCGGTAAGCCGAAGACAACGCGCCGGTCTGCACCTGGGCCGAGAATGACGCGTCGACGCGCCGGTCGACGATCGGGATGGTGACCGGCGCGTCGGGCCACTGCCGGGACAGTTCGGCGACGACGTTTTCCGAGCCGGCGATCTCGGTCAGCCGCTCATGGACGAGCGCGACTCTCACTGCGCGCTCCCCCCGCGTCGGCGCCTCAGCCAACGGGCTGACGGTCGCCGCACGGTGAACGCAGCGAACGTGGGTGCGGTGGCAGCAGCGATCGCCGAGCGCAGCATCAGCACCTGCGCTGTGGTGTCGCCTTCGATCTGAGCAACGGCGACGACGGTGGTGGCGCCGGCGATGACGGCAGGGGTCAGCGACGGGTCGCCGACCGCGCCGCCGTGCACGATGCGGGTGGTGACTGGCTCCGTCGAGGACGGCGCGGCGTGCAGTCCTGAGATGCTCGCCGCGGCCGGCGTGCTCTCGGCGGCCGCGAACTCCAACAGCGTCGCCACCACCGATGACCCTGACGTCGGCGATGCGCCGAGCACGAGGATGACCTCATTTGATCCAGAGGCCCGGCACTGGGAGTACAGCGCGCGGGCAAGGCGGATCTGGTCGTCGGTCCAGGCCTCGCGTGGCGGCAGGTCGAGATCGACGGCCGGCAGCAGCACCCCGTCGACGCGTCCGGTCAGCGTTTTCACCACCGAGCCGCGCCCCGCACGGCGTCGCCGGGCGAGCAGTAGCGCGATCGCACATGAACCACCGACCAGCGCACCCAGGATGGCGCCGATCAGCCACTGCGCGGAACTGGGATGGTTCGGTGTCGGTGGCTGCACCACCAGCAACTCGCTCGCCGCGGCGGCCTGCAGTTCGACGCTCTCGCGCACGCGCTGGATCTCGAGCGCCCGTGTCGGGTCGGTGTCATTGCGCTGCCACTCCGACAACGTGGGCAAGATGGAGCGCAGCTGCGCGTCGACGCGCTGGTCGAGCTCTTGGCCGTACAGGTCGATGGCCGCCTGCACGGTCCTGATGGCGTCGTCGCGGGAGCTGCTGCTGTAGCTGACCGTGACCATGGCCGACTCACTGGCCTGCGCGACCATGAGTTCGGCGGGCTCGTCCATCGCCATCTTCCTGGCAACAGCCTGACTGAAGCCCTCCCCGGTCATGTAGGCGATCTCGCCGGAGACGAAAGTCGCTGTGTTGTCCTGGTTGTCGGGGGTGACCTGGCTGGCCCCGCCGGCGATCGCGGTCAGGTCGGCCGGGTTCTGCAGCCGCAGAAACGCCGTGGCGGTGGTGTCAGAGGTCAGGGCACCGAAGGCGAGCCCGCCGATGAGCGCCCCAGCGCACAGTCCGACGAGCGCACCCAGAGTCAGCTTGGTCATCACGACCCGGGTTTCCACTGCGGAGATCAGCGCGGTCGCGGACGCCGGCACTTTCGACACGTTGTCAGACAACTCTGTGGCGCTCCGTCCCTGAACCTGTTGCGGTCATCCATGGTAGATAGCCGTGGGCGATTTGCCGGCCGGACGCCTCGATTCGCGGGTCGGCGAGGCTAAGATCGTTGCGGATCAATATGTAGGGCTGTTCACACACTTGTCGCCGCACTGCGATTTCAGCAAAGGAATGATTGCCCGCCCCGGTAGAAGTTGGGTTTGATTGTATGGCACGCGGGTTTGCGGATGAGTGGTTTGCGCGGGGCGCGTTCTGCACCGCAGTACCCGGTTTTGCCGGTATCGTCCGACGCCGGGAATGAGATTCTCGAAGCCCAACCACCGGAAACTGGAGCGGCAGTGTCTCTTGCGGTCGATCGTGCCATCACTACCGTCGGGGACGAGGCCACGATGCAACCCGGATCAGGATCACCGAAGAGCCACAACATCATTGGTCGCGCGCTGGGCGCCCTGCTGTCGGCCCTGCTGGTGATGGCGTTCGCCGCCCCCGGCGTCGCCGGCGCCGAACCGCTCAACGCCGACCCGACCGGCAACGGCGAGGTGCTGCTGCCATGGACGGCGCTGGGGCTTCCCCCCGACGTCACACTGGTCGGCGCCAACGTCAACCAGGATTTCACGCTCCCGGTGCAGTCGGGTTTCACGCCGCGACGGCTGCGCGGGCTGATCCACGCGCCGGTGGATTTCGGTGCGGGATTCGTCGAGATCACCGATCGCAGAGGCACCGTTCTGGGGACAGTGGACCTTCCCGCGGTGACGCCGGCCCAGGCCGTGGTGCCGTTCGACGTCGACGTCTCGGCGGCGCAGATCAGCGATTCGACGCTGGGGCTGTCGTTCACCGCACGGGAGGCCGCGCTTCCCCCCGAGCAACGGTGCGGGCTCGGCGAGCGGGTTGTCCTCAGCGATCTCAGCGCCCTGTTCGCCGGGGCCGAACCAGCGCCCACCACGATCGCGACATTCTTTCCGCCGGTGCTGCAGCGGCTCACCATCTACGCACCGATCGATGCCGACGACGCCGAACAGCAGGCGGTGCTGGCGCTGACCTCCGCTGTCGCCCGCATGTACCGGCCGCAGACACCGGCGATCACAGTCGTCAGCCAGCCCCGTGGCGCGACGCCCCCGGCGTCACCTCAGTTCACCCGCTCTGTGGTGGTCGAGAACGGCGACGCCGGACTCGAAGTGGTCAACCCCGACAGGACCGACGTGTTCCTCATGGTGACCGGCCGCGGCGAGGAACTCACCAACCAGGCCGCGCTGGTCGCCGACCGCTTGCAGTCGCTGGCGCAGGCCCCGTCCGCGCGCGTGGACCAGGTCGGCGCAGCCGAGAGCGCCGATCCGGACGAGATGACGTTCCGCCAGTTGGGCATCAGCGGCGAACGGGAGGTGCTGAGGACCGCCGATCTGACCGTCGGAGTGGACCGTTCGGCATTGGGAGACGGTCGCGTCGAAAGCCTGCAGGTACATCTGCTGGCCACCCACACCCCGGTCGCGGACATGGACTCGGCCAGCGCGATGGTCAGCGTGAACGGCCAAGCGGTACACAGCGTTGCGCTGGACCGCACCGGTCGGCTGGACACCGTCTTCGACGTTCCCGGCGAACTGCTCAGACAGCGCATCAATTTCGAGTTCGGTCTGACGTTCAGCCCGCGTCAGCTGTGCAGCCCGACCATCGCTCCGATGAGGTTCCAGCTCGACCCGGCGTCGACGCTGACGATGCGTCGCGGTGGCCCCGCCCCGGGTGGCTTCGGTGCGGTGCCGTCGGAGTTCAGCCCCGAGTTTCTGGTCGCCCTCGACGGCGGCAGCCCGAATCAGCTGAACTACGCGGCCCGGGTGGTGGCCGACATCGCCCAGCGAACCGGAACGGCGTTGACGCCGCGCGTCGTTGACGTGAAGGCCGCGGCCGACGCCGGTACCGGGGCGCTGATCGTGGCGAATTCGGCGGCGGTCCAGGCGACGTCGCTGCGCCCGCCGATCGGCGGCGAGGGCTCGACTGTGCAGGTGGATGTGAGCAGGGAGCTGCGCGCCGACATCGCCAACGGGTTGGCGTCGATCCAGGTGTTCGCCGACACGCCCCGGGACAGGACGGTCGTGCTGGTCACGACGACGGGTGCGTGGTCGCTGGTAGAGCCGCTGTTCGGCTACATCGACCGGCAGCCCGACGGCTGGTCGAGCCTGGATGGGGACGTGATCGCCGCCGGGGCCGCGGGTGAGGTTACGAACCTGGCCGGAACCACTGATGTGGCACCATCTGTCGCTGAGAAGCAGACCACCGTCAGCGTCGCGTGGGCTGTCATCGGCGCCGGAATCGTGGTCGTCGCCCTCGGATTGAGCGCCGCCCTGTGGTGGCGGCGTCGCAGCACAGCCGCGCCGGCCGACCCGCAATCCTAGCGGTCAGCGCCACCGTAGGGCGGCCGGCCAACATCCGCTCGGTGGCAACCAGGCGAGGTCGCCGAGGATCTGCCGGTGGCCGACACCCCAGACCTTCGATTTGGGTCGTAGACCCCCAGCGCGCCAACGGTACCGCCGTCAGGGTCGCTGACATACCGGATGGGCGGCGACAGAGCTGTCGATGCGCGTTTACCCGCCGTCCCACGCGCACCCGACGCGCGGCTGTTCCATCAGTCGTCGAAGTGTGCGAGCGTAACGGTCGCCCTTCAGCGGTGATCAGAATTCGCCGGTAATACACCAATGCTGCGCAAAGGCGAGGTAATTCGCGGTGCCGGCGGCGGGAGTGCGTGTGCCGCCGGCGAATCCGATCGTCAGTAGGCGCCCGAGTGGCTGAGCATCGCCCTGACCGTCTTGATGGCGATGAGCAGGTCGGAGATCATCGACCAGTTCTCGACGTAAAACAGGTCGAGGCGCACCGAGTCCTCCCAGGACAGGTCGGAGCGTCCGCTGACCTGCCACAGGCCGGTGATGCCGGGGCGGACCAGGAGGCGCTTCATGGCGTGCTCGTCGTAGGTCTGGACTTCGCGGGCCAGCGGCGGGCGCGGGCCGACGACGCTCATGTCCCGTTTGAGGACGTTGATGAACTGCGGCAGCTCGTCGATGCTGTACTTGCGCAGCAGGCGCCCGACCGGCGTGACGCGGGGGTCCTGCCGGATTTTGAACAGCACCCCGCCTTCGCTCTCGTTGAGCGCGGCGAGTTTGTCGACCATCTTGTCGGCGCCGTCGACCATGGTGCGGAACTTGATCATCTGGAAGGGCTTGCCGTCGAGGCCGATTCGCTCCTGGCGGTAGAACACCGGGCCCCGGCTGGTCAGTTTCACCGCGGCGGCCACGACCAGCAGGATAGGCAGCCCGAGCAACAGCACGGTGCCGGAGAACACGATGTCGAAGAAGCGCTTCTGAAAACGCTTGGCGCCGCTGTATTGCGGCTTCTCGACGTGGATCAGCGGCAGGCCGGCCACGGGACGCATCTGCAACCGCGGGCCGGCGATGTCGACGACGCCGGGCGAGACGAGCAGATCGATGTCGAGTTTCTCCAGCTCCCAGGAGAGATCGCGGATGCCGCGGCCGTCGAGGCGTTCGGTGGCGGTAACGGCGACGGCGTGGCTGCCGGTAATGCGGACGGCGTCCACGACGTCGGACTCGTCACCGAAGGTGGGCACCGATCCGACACCGGGAACGTCGACCTTGGGACGGTACATGGGGCCGGGGATGCAGGCCCCGACCACCTGGTACTCGGAGCCCGGCTCGCGGGCAAGGGACTTGGTGAGGTCGCGGACGGCGGACGGGCTGCCGACCACCAGCACGCGGGTGATGCAGCTGCCATTCTTCAGTCGTGCGCGGATGACGACCCGGCGAGCGATCCAGCGCCCCAACGCCAGGAACAGCAGGCCGGCGGGCAGCGCGATCACCAGGTAGCCGCGCGCGATCTCCAGCTTGAACAGCATCGAGACGATCGCGACGCCGCCGAACACGGACAGCGTCGCAAGCCAGACGCGGCGGTACTCCTCAGCGCCAGACCCGATGACCCGCGGCGAGCGAGAGCGATTGATCGACAGGGCGGCGATCCACAAGACGGCGATCCCGACCGACACCACTGTGTAGTCAACTCCGCGGTAGGACGCGATGCCCTCGGAGACCGCACCAAATCGCAACCACTGCGCCAGCCCGACCGCAAGCAAGACGCCGACGATGTCGATCGCCACGAGACGCAGTGCATAGCCTTGTTGCCACGTCGGAATCTTGCTTGGTATCGGAACGATGTTTGCTGGAGCTTCCAGCCGATCGTTAACCGCGGTCATCCATCCCCCCACATAATCTCCCCCTTGTGCTGGCACTTTATCCCACACATCCTTGACATCTCAAGGCGATCACGATGTTCGCTCAGCAATTTACAAGGACGTCATCCAGTCGACGGTGAGGCGGCCCTATCCGCGACGCCTTCAGATCTTGAGTCTTTTGTTTGTCAAGAGTGGGGCCATCGGTAAATAACGCCTGCCAGCACGCCGCAACGGTCGCTGGCAGACTTTGCGGAAGTGCAGCGTCGTTGCAGGAACGCCCCGACGTATGGCGCCGACGACGCGTCCTACGTTGGCGAAGACGGCGAACCCAGGCGGCACATCTCCACGATCGGCTGCAGCAGGTCGGCTATCTGTTGTCCAACCGTTTCAAACACCGAAGCCGCCTTGCCGATCGGATCTTCTATGTCGAGGCCCTCATCGGCAATCAAATAGGAACGAAGCGCCGGAAGGTCCTCGAGGGTAGCCGCACCGCACTCCGTCCTAAGTCTGGCCGCTTCACAGAGGGTGTAGGTCCTCTTTAGCTTGCTTGGCGCGATCTCCAGGACACGGTCGCGATGCTCCCGGGTCATTGTAAGGATGAGACCCGCAGGCTGAATTACCTTGGCCGTCAGTTGCCTAGCCGCGAAACCCGAAGCGTCGCCGCCTAAATCACGGAGCACGGTTGCGGCCGCTTCGTGAATCGGATACCCGACCATGGCGCGCGTTCCCGCACTCGACGCTACGAAGTCCTGCAGCCTCGATTCCTCGGCGTACGCCTCTGCCAACCGCTCGGCGGTAGGCGAGCGGCAAATGTTCCCCGTGCAGACGAAAAGAACGTGCAGAAGTACTCCTAGGACTCAGGTCTTATAGGACCATAGCGGCGGGGAGACGCACGCGCGAAAGTGTCGCACCGTTTCCATAGGAATGTCAGCAGGAACCCCGATACCCCCCTCGCGGCACCGAACCCTGTCCATGCCACCTGTGTACGGTGTCACCTGGCTGAGTAGACGGATAGGCGCGCCCTGCAACATGCCGTGCCGAATGTTCAGCTGAATCCGCTGTCCTGTGGAGGGCGCATGGCTGATACCTATCGAATCGTCCTGGGGCATAGGGCGCGTCTTGGATGTAACGCATGAAACGCCGCTCGTGGCGACGGGTTCGAGTGGCACCGTTAGGATAGCCCGGGGGACTGGGAGGGATTGGCATGAGTCGCCAGATTGCCGTGTTTGGCACCGGATACCTTGGCGCGACGCACGCGGCGTGCATGGCCGAGCTAGGCCACGAGGTTCTTGGCGTAGATGTCGACGAGGGAAAGCTCGCTAAACTAGCCGCGGGCGAACTCCCGTTCTTCGAACCAGGGCTTCCAGAAGTGCTGCGGCGCAATATTAAAGCTGGCAGACTCCATTTCACCACCTCCTATCAAGAGGCAGCCGATTTCGCCGACGTGTTCTTCGTCGCGGTAGGAACTCCACAAAAGCATGGCGAGCTTGCAGCAGACCTGCGCTACGTTGACGCTGTCATTGAGTCCATAGCGCCCTTGTTAACGCGTCCGTCGGTCATATTCGGGAAGTCGACCGTCCCTGCCGGCACAGCAGCTCGACTAAACGCCCGGCTACGCGAACTCGCTCCGGCAGACCAGGTGGAGCTCGCCTGGAATCCAGAGTTCTTACGGGAGGGTTTCGCAGTCGAGGACACGCTCCATCCTGACCGCATTGTTCTCGGTGTTAATCAAGCGGACGCTGGCAACGCTGAAGCCGTAGCGCGGGAAGTCTACGCCGCGCAGTTGAATGAGAAGACCCCTTTTCTGGTTACGGATTTGGCCACGGCAGAGCTTGTTAAGACCTCGGCCAATGCTTTCCTGGCGACAAAAATCTCGTTCATCAATGCCATCGCCGAGGTGTGTGAAGCCACCGGTGCCGATGTCTCTGTCTTGGCTGACGCGATTGGCCACGATGCACGCATCGGCCGCCGATTCCTCAACGCCGGAATCGGATTTGGCGGAGGCTGCTTACCGAAGGACATCCGAGCATTCATCGCTATGGCCGGCGAGCTTGGCGCTGGGCAGGCGTTTGCCCTGTTGCGTGAAGTGGACAGCATCAACATGCGTAGGCGCAACAAAATGGTCGAGCTAGCACGCGAGGCCACCGACGGTTCGCTTGTCGGCACACGCGTCGCCGTTCTAGGAGCGGCCTTCAAACCCGACTCGGATGACGTGCGGGATTCTCCCGCTCTCAATATTGCAGGCCAGATTCAGCTGCAGGGTGCAGCGGTAAGTGTCTTCGATCCCGAGGCGATGCAGAATGCGCGCCAGTTGTTTCCAACACTCAACTACGCACCCGACGTTTCAGCAGCCTGCGACGGCGCCGATGTGGTTATGGTCCTCACGGAATGGAGCGACTTTGTTTCGTTGGACCCGTCCACCTTAGCGAAAGCTGTGCGCAGGCGGGCGATAATTGACGGTCGAAATTGCCTAGACCCAACCGCCTGGCGTTCTGCGGGATGGATATATCGGGGAATCGGCAGACCTTAAAGCTACGTCGATCACATTACCCCGCCCCGTCCTTGTCCAAACGACATCCTTTGAAACGGAATGACGGCACCTTACTCAACCTAATGGGGAAGACATGCTTCAGCGGAAGGCACACCGCGCGGACACTGAGATCTGCTGTATGCAGAGCTAAATCAGCTCCGGGAAATAGAAGAGACGCCAGATAGCTAGGGCCTTGCCCCCATGTAGTGGACACGGGATTTGTGGTTACGCCGCTTCTGGCAGCGTAGCGGTTTCGTGGTTGCGTTCGTAGGTTGCGGGACTGGAATAGGCGCAGCGGGAGTGCCGTCGCCTCAG
>NZ_JBTBFV010000019.1:0-87014 GCF_054786995.1 Mycobacterium sp. ZZG | reverse complement strand
GGCTGGTGGCCGCGATCGGAGCCACTCTGCCCGGTGCGGCCTGGCAGCGCTGCCGCACGCACTACACGACGAATCTGATGAGCGTCACACCGAAGGCGTCCTGGCCCTGGGTACGCACGCTGCTGCATTCGGTGTTCGATCAACCTGACGCGGAATCCGTTGCTGCACAATATGACCGGACCATCGACGCGCTCGCCGACAAACTGCCCAAGGTCGCTGATCACTTGGAGGCAGCCCGGCCAGACCTACTCGCGTTCACCGCGTTCCCCAAGCAGATCTGGCGCCAGATCTGGAGCAACAATCCCCAGGAACGGCTCAACAAAGAGATCCGCCGCCGCACCGACGTCGTGGGCATCTTCCCCGACCGCAACGCCCTGATCCGCCTCGTCGGCGCCGTGCTGGCCGAACAACACGACGAATGGGCCGAATCCCGGCGCTACCTCGGACTCGACGTCCTCAGCAAATCACGCACCGTCAACGACACCCCGACCGAACAGGAGGCCACCCCCGCGGCACTGACCACCTGAACCATCACCTCGAAGAATCACACGACGACGTCGTACACCACGCCCCTGGACTTGACCGTGACCTCCGTTGCCTTCGGCAACCGCGAGGTCGGCGATCGAGATCGCCGGCGGCGGCCCGGACACCGGGTTGACTGTGCCGTAGTCGTTGAAGACGTTGCTGAAGCTGCCCTCGGGGGCGTTGGTCCCGGAGGTGTTGGTGGTGGCCTGGCCGAGGTTGCCCGGTTTGTCGCGGTTCACCGACCACATCGACAGCATTCCGAGCTTCTTTGCGCGGGCGAAGTCTTCGAGCGCCTGCGCATCGGCGACGGTGAACACCTCGGTCGTGACGTCGTTGACGCCGATCATCGGCGTCACGCCGAGCTGGTTCCAGCCGAAGCTCTGCCCGTGCTGGGTGTAGAGCGCCGAAAGCTGGGCGTGCGTCGACTCTGCCGCCTGGATGGCATAGGCGCCCATGGTCTTTGCGTTCGGCCCGCTGGTAGGCGCGGCCGATTCACCGTAGTCCATCGCCATGACGTTGATGCCGTCGAGCTTGACACCGGCGCTCAGCGCGGCGTGCACAACGTTGAGGCCGTCGGCGGTCAACCCGGTGGGCAACACCGGCAGGGTGTACCAGATCTCGAGGTCGGGCTTTCGCTGTTGCAGCAGTTTGAGCGCCTGGGCGTTCAGCGCGATCGACGCCTGGTCGGCCACCGCGGCGCCTTCGATGTCGAAGTCGATGCGGTTGAGGCGGTAGGTGTCGACGATGCCGCCGTACGCGGTCGCCAGTGCCTGGGCGCTGAGCCCACGGGTGGCGTACCACTGCGCCAGGCTGGTTCCCGACGCCCCACCCAGGGAGATCATCACATCGCCGCCGGCGGCCTGCAGCGCCGCAATCGACTGGTTGATCGCCTTCGCTTGCTCGAAGTCGGAATCCGGGGTGAGAGCCGAGAGCCCGGCCCACGCCAGCTTGCCGTCCGGCGTCGCCTGCAGGAAACCGAGGGTGATCAGCGACGTTCCGTAGTTCCGGGCGATGGCCAGCAGATTCGGCACCGGCCACGCACCCATGTCCACGTAGGGTGCGAAATACGCCTCACCCCAGAGGGCGTCGCCGGGGTTACCGGAGTTGACGCCGCCGGCGCCGGGTGTCACGGTGTCGTCGTCGAGGATCGTGCCGGTCGCCGAACCGTCGCCGATGGTGGCGGCAGTCGGGTTCGACAGCGTGACGAAGAATGTCTCGTTGCCCTCGACGGCGCTGTCCCCCACCACGTCGACGTGCACCAGTTGCGACGTCACCCCGGGCGCGAAGGTGATGGTGCCCGAGGTCGCGCTGTAATCGAGGCCGGCGATCGCGGTGCCGTTGGAGGTGGCATAGCGGACGGTCACCGTCTCCGTCGACGCCTTGTTCAGGGTCGCGACGAACATGAAATGGCTGTGCTCGCCGTTGCCTTCGGTGACGGACAGGTCGGCGATGGATACGGTCGGCGGTGTGGCCGGCGCCTGATCGACGTCGTCGTTGCGGATGGTGCCGACACCGCTGCCGTCGGCGATGGTCGCGTTGCGCGGGGACGACAACGTCAGCATGAACTGTTCGTCGAGCTCGACGAGGGTGTCGCCGTTGACAGTGACCGTGACGGACTTGGTCGTCTCTCCGGGTGCGAACGTCAGCGTGCCGACCGCCGGGGCGTAGTCCCCGCCGGCCGCGGTGGCGGTGCCGTTGCTCGTGCTGTAACTGACCGTGACCGTCTCGGTGGACGCCTTCGACAGCGTGACGGTGAAGTTCATTGTCGAGGTCCCGGAGTTGCCCTCGGAGAGGCTGCCGTCGCTGACCGACAAGCTCGGCCACAAAACAGGCTGGCCCGCACTGTAGATGAGGTTGCTCCATTTGGTCCTCGCACCCGTCGTCGAGCGCGACGATGTTGCTCGTCTGCAGCTCGCCGATGGCCACACCGGTGAGGGTGTAGGACTGGTTGTTGGCGGTGATCGCGATGCGGGTGGAGCCCGCGACCTCGGTGACGTCGAACTCGTGGGCCTTGAACCAGCCGAAGTCGAGCTTGTCCTTGGACGGATCGAAGTCGAGCGTGGTGTGACTTCCGTACTGCCAGGAAATCGTGGTGGTGGTCCCGGTTTCGCCGGCGGGCGGCTGGCCGTTGCCCGCGGTGGTCGGCCAGCTGTCGGTACCCGCCATCGGAACACCCTGCGGCCGGACCTGCGAGTCGGGCACCGTTCCGATACCCAGCTGCTGGTTGAGCCGGTCCTCGCGCACCTGGGCGTTGTGGAAGATGAAATTGCTCGCGGTGAGCCGGCTCTTCGTGACACCTTGCAGAATCAGCGCCTGGCCGGTGCCGGCATTGGAGATCACGACGCCTTCGGGGGTGTCGGACATGTACAGCTGTTCACGAGTGCCGAAGTAGCGGAAATCGACGACGTCGGTGGCCGCGTTGAAAGCCACCCTGTCGATCTGTCCGACCTCATGCGATCGCGCATAGACGGTGTTGGGCTGCGGAGTGACACCGTTCTCCCAGGCGAGTGCGCCGGAAAGGTCCTGTCGGAGATGGTCGTTGATGACCGGTGTGAAGCTGTCGACGGTGAGCTGGCCCAGCGACACCCCCTTGACGACGGCGGTCTCGCCGGACCAGGGGTTGCGAAAGCCGACCCCCTCGGGGGTGTCGACGACGATGAAGTTGTGCACCGACACCTCCCCGAGATCCAATTTGTCTCTGGCAGGATCGAATCCGACGATGTCGGGCCCGGACGTGGTGACGTGGTGGATCGTGCCGGACGTGGCGCCACCCGCGGCCGCCACGGCGCTGGTGCCGCGCTCGGAGGTCGTCCGGGTGACGACGCCGGTCCCGTTGACGGTGATCGCCACCGGGACCCGAGCCCTGGTGGGGTTCACCGAGATCAGGTGAAAGCCGGTGTCACGCACCTGGATGACGAAGTTGTCGGTACCCTCGGCGACCGCGAGCACGGGATTGACGGTGTAGGTGAAATTGCCCGAGCTGTCGACGGTGACGGTGCCCCTGGTGGGTGCCTGCACCACGGTGTAGACCAGCCGGTCTCCCTCCGGGTCGGACGCGGTCACGGAACCGGTGACCACACCAGGCTGCGATTGCGTGGACCAGGCCAATGCGGCCGTCGGACCGTTGTTGGCGAACAGTCGGTCCATCTCGCGGCGGATGGCACCGAGGACCACGGTGACGAACTCGAAGGTCGGCAGCGGGGTGCCGCTGTTGGTCGCCGACGGGCCGATGCCCAGCAGCCCGAGAAACTTGGACAGCATCGTGGTCAATCCGGAGGACGTGGTCGCGGTCCGCGACGACGTGTTCTCTACAGCAGAGGATCGGACGAGCGCCGTGACGGCGGTGGGAGCCTCGGCGGTAGCGGCCGGCGGGACCGTCTCGGCCTGCTCGTCGACCTCGGCCTGCGGGTCGACGTCATCACGCTGGTCGGTCTCGGTGACATCGTCGACGAGGTTGTCGCGGGCGGCTGGAGCTTCGGTGGTGCCGCGTGCGTCCGTCTCCTCCTGGTGGGCGGAGTCGACCGGTTCTCTGTCGCTGTCGGCCACATCGCCGCGTGAGGATGCAGCGTTCTCGTCCCCGGCTTCCGGCGTGGGCGCACCGTCGGACTCCTCACCGAGGTCGCTGTCCGAGACGAGATCGTCGGATTCTGCATCCGGTGAATCCGAAGCGTCGAGCGGGTCGTCGATGTTCGACCCGCCCGGCTGTGTGGAGGAATCGGCGACGTCGGCCTGGCCCGGCTTCGAGGAGCTGGCCGCACTGCCTGTGCCGCCGACGTTGGTGCTCGATTCTTCGGCGGTGCCGTCGTCACCGGAATCGGCGGCGGCGACCGCCGGTCCCGCCAGCCCGATTCCGAGGGCCACAGCTAATGCGCCCACACGGCCGACAAATCTCCCGTAGCCCATCAGCAACCCTCTCACGTCGAATGCGGGACCTCCCACAGACACAGCTGTGGCAAAACTCATCGCCATCCCCGAACGAGATATTGACGACTTGGAAAGGCATAGAACACCACTGTTCATGAATCGTCAAGCAATGCTGCCGGCCTCTGAAGAGATAGCTGATCATTGGACAGTTTTCTAGACAAGCAAACTTAACGTCGAGGGCGCATGCGGAATATCGCCGTGTAAAGCAGCTTTACAAGGAGACTTCTCTCGCGCAGCGAACTTCATTGCCGGCAATCTCCGGTACCAACGCGTTCGCTTCGGTGCGTGGACAGTGCCGGCTCGCCCGCCATCCTCCCATCGACGCGGGCGCGTCGATTTCAGCGAATGTCATCGCCATGCGTGGCCGCTCCGATTCACCTGGCGACCTCGCCGACGGAACTCCAAGCAAACCCCAGATCCCGCCAGTCAGGACTTAGGGCAGGCAACAGCAAATCTCGCTGACACAGGGCCGTTGCGTGCCCTCAGGCGGTGTCAGGGTCGCCGTGCCGGTTCCGGCGCGCCACGTAGTGAGCCGGGCCGAAACAGGTAGTCCACCACTGGCCACGCATCCGCCGTCTCGCCGCAGACTCGCTCCATCGCTACCGGACGGCCGGAGGGGAAACGATCTTGACCATCCACGACATCGCACCGGAGAACATCCTCGAACCCGATCTGCCCACCATCGCCTACGAGCATGCCGCCGGCCCGACCGAGGCGCATCGGCTCATCGCCACCGCCCGGGCCCGGGGGCCGCTCGCGATGGGGCCGCATGGCCCCGAAGCGCTGACGTACGAGGCCGTACGCATCGTGCTGCGCGACGACCGCTTCCGGATACCCGAAGGAGTCGCGCTCGCCGCGCAGGGTGTCACCTCCGGCGAACTGTGGGACATCGTCGTCAAGGGACTGCTGAGCCTCAACGGTGAGGAGCACCACCGCCAACGGCGGCTGGTGGCCAAGGCTTTCACGCCGCGTGCGGCGGGGCGCCTGCGGAACACCTGCTCGGAGATCATCGCCGGCCTGGTCTCGGGCGTCGAGCAGCGCGGACGGTGCGACGCGGTGGCCGATATCGCCAGGCACTACCCGATCCCGGTCATCTGTGAGCTGCTGGGCACCCGGCGTCAGGACTGGAATCTGTTGTCCGCCTGGGCTGATGACATCTTCAAGGTCTTCGACTGGAACGTGGTGGAAGACGGACCCGTGATCGTGCGGGCCTGGCGGGCGCTGCAGGCCCACCTGGAGGACATGGTCGACGGCCGCCGCGAGTCTCTGACCGACGACCTGCTCTCGGACATGATGCGTGCCGAGGTCGACGGCGACCGCCTGTCCCATGACGAACTGCTCACCCTCGCGGCGACGCTGCTGATGGCGGGCACCGACACCACCCGCAACCAGCTCGCCGCCGCGCTGGAGGTGTTCTGCGACCATCCCGAGCAGTGGGCGATGCTCGCTGCACATCCGGAGCTGGCACCGGCGGCCGTCGAGGAGGTGATGCGGTACTCCCCCGTCATCTTCACCACGGTGCGGGTCGCCGTCGCGGACGTCGAGCTCGCCGGATACACCGTGCCTGCAGGCACTCTGGTGATCGCCAACACCGCCTCGGCGAACCGTGACGCCGCCGTCTACCCCGACCCCGACCGGTTCGACATCACCCGCCTCGACGCTCCCGCGATGCTGACCTTCGGCGGCGGCGTGCACTACTGCCTCGGCGCGCACCTGGCCCGCATCGAACTCGCCGAGGCGCTGACCACCATGGCACGGCGGATGCCGGGCATCCGCAGGGACGGACCGTGCGCGTGGAAGACCCTCACCGGGATCAGCGGGCCCGCGTCGTTACCGATCGCCTTCGGTGACCGCTAACCCGGACAGCGTCTGCCAATTGCGTTGTGTGGCCGCAGCTGCGGCCTCGGCGATCGAGGCGTCCCCGGCTCGGTGTGCGGTGAGGGAGGGTCAACCGCGAGATGCGCCGGTCCGGCCGAGATAATGGCCGGCGTGGCATCGAGAGTTCTGTTTCTGGTCAACGAGCACATGGCTACCGAGGCCCTGCTGGGAGACGCGTTCGCCGAGGAGGGCTTCGACGTCGACACGTTCGAGGTGGTGCCCGCCGACCGTGTCGACGATCCCGCCGGCGAGGTGACCTTCCCGGACCCGACCGGCTACGACGTGATCGTTCCGCTGGGTGCGTCCTGGCCCGTCTACGACGAGGCACTGCGCCGCACCTGGGTAGGCACCGAGATGCAACTGCTCCGTGACGCGGCAGAGGCCGGGATCGCGCTGCTGGGCGTGTGCTTCGGTGGCCAACTGCTGGCTCAGGCGTTCGGCGGATCGGTGACACGCGCGCCGCGCCCGGAGATCGGCTGGTACGACGTGCTCAGCGAATGGCCCGACGTGGTGCCCGGTGGACCCTGGTTCCAGTGGCATTTCGACCGCTGGACCCTGCCTCCCGGTGCGACCGAGATCGCGCGGACCCCCAACTCGTCGCAGGCGTTCGTGATGGGACGCACCCTTGCGCTGCAGTTCCATCCGGAGGTCGATGCCGACCTGATCAAGACCTGGCTGGCCGCCGACCGCGACGGCGACGTGATCGCCGCCGGCTTGGATCACGACGAATTACTCAACCGCACAAGCTATCTCGCCGAAGATACCCGGACGCGGATCCAAACGCTGGTGCGCGGCTTCCTCACCCACGTGGCGGGTCAGCCCCTGCCGAGTTGATGGGCCAGGGCGTCCGCGACGTCGGGGTGCCGGAACGGGTGCCCGGCGGCCAGCAGCTTCGACGGCACCACCCGCTGGCTGGCCTCGGCCAGCTCGCGCGCGCCCTGCGCTCCGAGCAGGACCCGCGGTCCCAGCGCCGGGACCGGTAGCAGCGCAGGCCGGTGCAGCACCCGGGCCAGCTCCCTGGTGTAGTCGGCGTTACGGACCGGCTCCGGGCCCACGGCGTTCACCGGCCCGCTGAGCCCGTCGTCGTAGAGCACCCGGTGGTACACGTCGACGAGGTCGTCGAGACCGATCCAGGACAACCACTGCCTGCCGCTGCCCAGCCGCCCGCCCAGACCGGCCGCGAACAGCGGCCGGAGCAGTCGCAGCGTCCCTCCCGCGGCCGCCTGCACGATGCCGGTGCGCACCGTCGCCACCCGTAACCCCGCGTCGGAGGCGGGCGCCGTCGCCGCCTCCCAGTCGGTGACCACGTCGGCCAGGAAACCGTCGCCGCGGCTGCTGTCCTCGGTCAGCAGGGTGTCGCCCCGGTCGAAACCGTAGATCCCGATCGCCGAGGCGCTGATGAACGTGCGGGGCCCGTTGGGCGCCGACGCCGCGGACGCGGCGAGCAACCTCGTCGGCTCGATCCGGCTGTCGCGGATCGCGGCGCGGTGCGCATCGGTGAATCGACCCGCGATGGACGCCCCGGCGAGGTGCACGACCGCGTCGACGCCGGTGAGCAGATCGGCCGCAGGGTTCCGCGGATCCCAGTGCCGCTCGTCCCCGCCGCGCGCCGGCGTCCGCACCAACCGGATCACCCGGTGACCGCCGGTGCTCAGGAACGCCGACAGCGCCGAGCCGACCAGCCCCGACGCTCCAGAGATCGCCACCACCAGCGGCGCGGCGCCGGCGATCGCCGCCCTGCGGTGCGCGGCCAGGTCGTCGGTGAGCTGGCGCTGCCGGTATACGAACGTCGACCGCAACGCCGCGGCGGGTACCGGGGCCTCGACGCGATCGCGCACCCGGGTGCCGCTGCCGGCATCGCTGAAGGTGTGGGTGTGCCGCCATCCGCCGAGCACCCGGGGCGGCCACGACGCCGGTCCCTGTGACGAGAGCTCGTCGGCGAACTGAGCACCCGCCACGAACGCCGACGGATCGTGGCGCGCCACCCAGCGCAGCCCGCCCGGCAGACCGAGCACCGCCACCCCATCGGCTAGCGACGACGCCTCCGAGATCACCGTCATCGGCTGCCACGGCGGCACCAGTCGGCGCATCGCGCCCGGGCGGGTGTGCCACTGCCAGACCTCGTCGCGGGGGTGGTCGACGACGCAGTCGTACTCGATGCCCATGGCGCTCCCGGGGGTAGTGGTTGTCGGTAGGCATTCGGTGCCGGCGCCGGTCCGGATTGCCCGGTACCGGACGAGGGTATTCCCGCGGCGGGACGGTGCCATGGCCGACAGGAAACGGACTTTCCGAGACCGCCGAGAAGCGGGTCGGCTACTGGCGCGCGACCTGTGCCGGTACCGGGGCCGGCCCGATGTGCTCGTACTCGGCCTGGCCCGAGGCGGGGTCCCGGTCGGCCGCGAGGTCGCCGACGCCCTGTCCGCGCCGCTGGACGTGTGCCTGGTCCGCAAACTCAGCGTGCCGCAGTGGCCCGAGCTCGCGATGGGCGCGCTGACCAGCGGCGACGGGATCGTGCTGAACGAGAATCTCGTCCGCGACCTGGGCGTGGCAGAGAGCGCGCTCAAGGCGGCCATCGAGCGTGAGACCGCCGAACTGCACCGGCGCGAAGAGGTCTATCGCGGTGATCGTGAACCCCTGGTGCTGTCGGGCAGCGCGGTGATCCTCGTCGACGACGGCATCGCCACCGGCGCCAGCATGATCGCGGCCGTGCGAGCCGTGCGGCGGGCCGGGGCCAAAGAAGTGATCGTCGGGGTCCCGGTCGGGCCGGCGTCGGTGTGCCGCCGGTTACGCGAGGAGGCCGACGAGGTGGTGTGCTCGACGATGCCCGCCGATTTCCACGCCGTCGGACAGGTTTACGCGGACTTTCATCAGGTCAGCGATGACGAGGTTCGGGAACTGCTGACCGCGTGAAGTCGCCGGTCACTGCCTCGGGGACTCGTCGTCGGAGTCCACCGCAGCCGGCTCGACGGGTTCATGCTCCACCGGTTCGCGCTCCACGTCGACCGCGAGCGTGTCGTCGGTCGGCGCCTCGTCGTAGTCCTGCGCAAGTGGCGCCTCGTCGGGATAGTCCTCGACGTACTCGGTCTCCGGTTCATCGGAATCCATTGCCGCAGGGGCGGTTTCATCGGACTTGCGGTTGGAGCGATCGCGCAGCGCGTCGACGATCAACAGGATGACGCCGACGGCGCTCGCCGCGATGCAGACCCAGGCGATGAGCTCGTTGCCGGTGACGACCGCCATCACCAACGCCGCCAGACCGACGACGGCGAGCACGAGCGCGACGATCAACATGAGCCGTACCTGAGTGAGAGGGGCACGTGACTAGTTGGCGCCCCGGTTGAACTGGTTGAAGCCACCGTCGTTGCCGGCACCGGAGTCGACCGGAGCGGCCGAGCCGCGCTGGCCGAGTTCCTCGAGCTGGGACTCCAGGTAGGTCTTGAGGCGGGTGCGGTATTCGCGCTCGAAGGTGCGCAGCTGTTCCAGTCGGCCTTCGAGCACCGTGCGCTGCTGGTTGATCGTGCCCATGATCTCGGAGTGCTTGCGCTCGGCGTCGGCCTGAAGGGCGTCGGCCTTCTCCTGGGCCTGGCGCAGCTGAGCCTCGGACCGGCTCTGCGCGTCGGCGAGCATCGCGTCGGCGCGCTGGCGCGCCTCGGTCACCGTGGTCTCGGCGGTCTGCCGCGCCTCGGTGACCATCGCATCGGCCTGAGCGCGGGCATCGGAGAGCATCTTCTCCGACTCGGCCTTGGCGCTGTTGGTCAGGCGGTCCGCGGTGTCCTGAGCCAGGCTGAGAACCTTGGCGGCGCGCAGATGCTGATCCTCGGGAACCGGCGCGGCGGCCTGTGCGGGCGCCGCCTCGTAGGTGGTCTCGGGAGCCGGTGCGGTCTCGGGCTCGGCCTCGTAGACTGGCAGCGTCTGCGTCGGCTGGGCAGCTCCTTCGCCGGCGCGCGCCGAAGCGAGCTCCTGCTCCAGCTCGGCGACCCGCTGACGACAGTCGCTGTTCTCTTCTATGAGGCGGGACAGCTCGTTTTCGACGAGGTCGAGGAACGCATCAACCTCGTCCTCGTTGTAGCCGCGCTTGCCAATGGGTGGCTTGCTGAACGCCACGTTGTGCACGTCGGCAGGAGTGAGCGGCATTGTCTGCCCCCTTGAAGTCTGGACCGTCAATTGATCTCGAAGTGTAAAGCCTTGCTGCAACGTAACTGGCGTCCATCCTGTCACACCAGACCCGGCGGTTGCAGGCGAGGTCGATAATTAAACCGATATTCCACCCCCTGCGGGCACGCCGAAGACCCGGCGCGGCCGGTCCGCCGGCTGCAAACCTGAGTTCAGGCCGCCGCCCCGAAGGCGAGCTGCATGCCGATGAACGCAACGAGCAGCAGCACCATGATCGACAGATCGAACCGCACCGCACCGATCGTGAGCTGCGGTATCAGCCGTCGCAGCAGCTTCACGGGCGGATCGGTGAGCGTCATGATGATCTCCAGAATGACCACCGTCGCCCCACGCGGATGCCAATCACGGCTGAAGGAGCGGATGAACTCGACCACGACCCGGGCAATCAGCAGGAGCCAGAACACGAACAGCGCGAAACCCAGGATTTCGAAGAAGAGCGCCAACGAAGCCGACCTCACTCAGGCAGATGTGTGACCTTGACTACAGACTGCGACGCAGCCTGAGTCGCCTCGAGCCGACAACGCCCGCGCGACGCCGCCAGCCTACCCGGGTTGACGGGTAGGGCTACTGGTAGGCGTAGAAGCCGGCCTCGGCGATGCGCCGCCGCTGTTCGGCGGTGACGTCGACATCGGCGGGCGAGAGCAGGAACACCTTGGTGGCGACCTTGTCGAACGAGCCGCGCAGCGCGAAGGCCAGGCCCGCCGCGAAGTCCACCAGCCGCTTGGCGTCGGCGTTGTCCATCGAGACCAGGTCCATGATCACCGGGGTGCCGTCGCGGAAGCGCTCACCGATGGTGCGTGCCTCGCTGTAGTCCTTCGGCCGAAGCGTGGTGATCTTGGCCAGCGGGCTGCCGGCTTCGAACAGCTCGGCCATTCCGCGCGGGTCCATCGCCAGCGCACCGCGGGTCGAACCCCGCATGCCGCCGAAACGCGGTGGGGTGCGGTCGAATTCGCGCGGACCGCGCATCCGGGCGTCGAACCGGGCATCGTCGAAACCGCCGCGGTAGGCGGCCGGCTCATCGTATTCGCGGCGGCGGTCGTCGGCCGGGCTGTCATATCCGCGGGCGTAGCCCTCGTCCTCGAAGCGATCCTCGCGGGGACGGCGGTAACCGCGCACGGGGGCACGGTCGTCGTCCTCGTAATAGTCGTCCTCATAGTCGTCCATCGGCGCCATACCGAAGTAGGCCTTGACTTTGTGCAGTGTGCTCATTGTGAGGACCCTTCGTGCGGAGAAGACTCAGGAAAGTGCGGCAAGTTTGGTGTCTGTGATGACTGTGTGACTCGTGTGACTACTGCCGGTGACGTTAGCGGGCGCGATCCCAGTAGCGCGGTACCGACACGCACACAAGTGGATCCGTGTCGGATTGCCGCCTCCAGGTCACCGGACATTCCGGCGGAGAGCCCGAGGCGCTGCCGATAACCGGCCTGTATCCGGTCGCGTTCTCGTTCCAACCGCGCGAACGCCTCGCCGGCGTCGGCGTTCAGCGGCGGGATGGCCATCAGCCCGACGAACTCCAACCCGCCTGCCCCGTCGATGGCGGCGCAGAGCTCGTCGATGCGGTCCGAGGCTGCGACGTCGACTCCGCCCCTGGATTCGTCCCCGTCGAGGCTGACCTGCAGATAGACCCGCAACGGCGCGGTCCGACCGCCCTCGTCAAGCGCTTCTGCGGCTGCCCGGTCCAGGGCCGCGATCACCTTGGCGCTGTCGACCGAGTGCGCCGCATACGCCCACCGCGCGACCGAGCGCGCCTTGTTTCGCTGGATCCGTCCGATCATGTGCCACTGGACCGGCGCGCCGCCGACGAGCGTGTCGACCTCGGCGAGTTTCGCGGCCGCTTCCTGGTCGCGGGATTCGCCGAACGCCGGGCAACCCAGCCGGTACAGCGCCGCGACGTCGGCAGCAGGGAAGAACTTCGTGACCGGGAGCAGTTCGATGTCGTCGGCGTCGCGACCGGCGGCCTCGGCGGCGCGCGCGACGCGCTCCCGCAACCCGTCCAGTGCCCGGCCAAGGTCGGCTTCGCGTGTCACGACACCGGCTCCAGCCAGATCACCGACGCCATGCGCCCCGTCGGGGCATCGCGGCGATGACTGAACAGATTCGGATCGTCGACCGTGCAGCGCGGATCGACATCGACCGACCGCACCCCGAGCGAGTGCAGCTGAGTCACGAGGCCCGCGCGCAGATCGAGCCCGGGCGTGCCGCGGGACGTGTTCGTTCGGCTGCCCGGCAACGCCCGCTCGACCTCGGCGGCCATCGCTTCGGGCACCTCGTAGTTACGGCCACTGACCGCGGGTCCGAGCAGCACCGACACGTCCTCGACGTGCGCTCCGGCGTCGGTCATCACCTTCAGCGTCCGCGCGACGATGCCCGCGGCGGCGCCGACCCGTCCGGCATGCACCGCCGCGACGACGCCGGCGCGTGCGTCGGCCATCAGCACCGGCACACAGTCGGCGGTCACCACGGCCAGCGCCAGTCCCGGGGTGGTGGTCACCAGACCGTCGGTGGCGTCAAGCGTCTCCTCGCCGCGGTCGACGACCGCGACGTTGGCGCTGTGCACCTGGTTCATCCAGACGATGCCGCCCTCCAACCCGAGCGTCGCGGCGAGCCGGCGCCGGTTGGCGGCAACCGCCTCCGGGTCGTCACCGACATGATCGCCGAGGTTGAAGGACGCGAACGGCGGTTTGGACACACCACCCGCCCGGGTGGTGGTCACGCGCCTGACCGTGAAGACCACGGACTGCGGGCCGGTCAGTGGCGCATGAACGGCGGCACGTCGACGTCGTCGTCCGAGATGCCGTCATCGCCGCCGCCGATCCGCACCGTCGCACCGTTGGTGTGCCCGGCCGGCACGCTCGCCGGATCGGACGGCTCGAAGATCGACGAGTTCACCCGTCCCGCCTTGCCCGGGGCGATCGGCTGGGCCGGCGCGGCCGCCGGGACCGCCTCGCCGGTGACCGGCACACGGCCCGGACCCGCCGCGTCGAAGCCGGCCGCGATGACCGTGACCCGGACCTCGTCGCCGAGCGAGTCGTCGATGACGGTGCCGAAGATGATGTTGGCGTCGGGGTGCGCGGCGTCTTGAACCAGCGAGGCGGCCTCATTGATCTCGAACAGGCCGAGGTCGCTGCCGCCCGCGACCGACAGCAGCACACCCTGAGCGCCCTCCATCGAGGCCTCCAGCAGCGGCGAGTTGATCGCGATCTCGGCGGCCTTGAGCGCACGGCCGTCACCACGCGCCGAACCGATGCCCATCAGCGCGGTGCCCGCGGAGCTCATCACGCCCTTGACGTCGGCGAAGTCCACGTTGATCAGGCCCGGGGTGGTGATCAGGTCGGTGATGCCCTGCACGCCGTTGAGCAGCACCTCGTCGGCGCTGCGGAACGCGTCCATCAGCGACACCGCGGCGTCGCCCATCTGCAGCAGCCGGTCGTTCGGGATGACGATCAGCGTGTCGCAGCTTTCGCGCAGGGCCTGGATGCCGTTCTCGGCCTGGTTGCTGCGCCGCTTGCCCTCGAACGAGAACGGCCGGGTCACCACGCCGACGGTCAACGCACCGAGCTTGCGCGCGATCGACGCCACGACGGGAGCGCCGCCGGTGCCGGTGCCACCGCCCTCGCCGGCGGTGACGAACACCATGTCGGCGCCGCGCAGCAGTTCCTCGATGTCGTCCTTGGCGTCCTCGGCGGCCTTGCGGCCGACCTCCGGGTCCGCACCCGCGCCGAGACCGCGGGTCGAATCGCGGCCGACGTCGAGTTTGACGTCGGCATCGCTCATCAACAGCGCCTGCGCGTCGGTGTTGATCGCGATGAACTCGACGCCCTTGAGACCCTGTTCGATCATCCGGTTGACGGCGTTGACGCCACCGCCGCCGATGCCGACCACCTTGATCACAGCGAGGTAGTTATGCGGGGGGGTCATGGAGTGCCCTTCCTGCCTGGTTGCCTGTCTGGAAACGGATAACCGCTGGAGCAAACCCTCAACCTCAACCAGAGGCTTAGAGTTATGTCAAGTTGTTCCGCGCAACCAGAACGTTAGGGGTGGTCACCGCGCTCACCGGGCAGGCGCGCCGAAACGACACGACAAAAATCCATGAGTGCGGCGGCCGTCACTATTTGACGGTGGGCAGGTCCGGGCTGGACACGTCGTAGACCTGGCCGGGCTGGGTCAGCAGCGCCGCCAGCTTGAGCGCCTTCTCGTCGGTGCGGTCGGTGGTCCCCCACACCACGGTGCGCCCGTCGACCAGGGTCAGCGTGATCGCCGCGACCGACGGTGCCGAGACGCGCCCGATCTGACTCGCCACGTCGGGGCGCAGCGAGGTCATCACCTCGAGCGCGGCCCGGGTGGCCGGATCGTTCGGACCGGGGTTTTCGGTGTCCAGATACGGGATGCCCGGCGGCGGCGGGGCCACGGCGAAGTCGACGCCGTCCTTGTCGAACAGGTGCACCCCGTCCGGATAATCCTTGAGCACCACCGGCACCCGCTCGACGAGGGTGACCCGCAACGTGGACGGATACTGCCGCTGCACCCGTGCCGACGCGACCCGCCGGATGCCGGCCACCCGTTCGGCCACAGCGTCGGTGTCGACCTGTAGCAGCGGCGTGCCGGGCGCCACCGCCGCGGCGGCGACGACCTCGTCCTGGGTGACCGCGCCGACCCCGACCACCACGATGGTGCGCACCGACATGATCGGCGTGAAGTACAGCAGCAGGCCCAGGCCGACCACGAGCACCGCGATCAGCGCAGTCCACATCAACACCTTCAGCCCCCGTACCGTGGCGCGGCCGAGTGTCCTGGTCTGCGGCGTCGGGGGGCCCAGGGCGCGCCGCTTGGCCTCCCTGCGGGCCTGCTCGATCGCGGTCGCCCTGGCCTGCGCGGCCCGGCGTTCCTCGCGTTCGCGCCGGGCCCGCCGCCGTGGACCCTCGAAATCCTCTGCGCCGTCCAGGGATTCGGTGAGAGGGTCGTTCTGCGGCGTCGCGGCGGCGTCCTCGGTCGGCTCGGTCATGCCCTGGCGTCCACCTCGGCCAGGATCTCGCGTCCCAGCAGTGTGACGTCCCCGGCGCCCATCGTCACGACGACGTCGCCGGGCCTGACCGCGGCGGCCACCCGCGCGGCGACCGCCGAGAAGTCCGGGATGTAGGTGACCGGCGCGGAGACCGCGTCGGCCACGGTGGCTCCGCTGACCCCGGCCAGCGGTTGCTCCCTGGCGGCGTACACGTCGAGTACGACGACCTGGTCGGCGGCGCTCAGCGCCGCGCCGAACTCCGCGGCGAAAGTCTCGGTGCGCGAGTACAGGTGGGGCTGGAACACCACGATGGCTCGGCCCCGGCCCGCCTGTTCGACGACGGCGCGCAGGGCGGTCAGCGTGGCCCGGACCTCGGTCGGGTGGTGGGCGTAGTCGTCGAAGACACGGACGCCGTTCGCCGTGCCGACCAACTCGAGACGGCGGCGCACACCCTCGAAGCCGGCCAGCCCGTCGAGCACGGCGTCCACGTCGGCACCGGCCTGCCGTGCGGCCAGCAGCGCCCCGAGCGCGTTGAGCGCCATGTGCCTGCCGGGCACTGACAACCGCATCGAACGCGGCCGGCTCTCGTCGGCCAGCCGGATCTCGGCGACCGCGCCGGTGCCCTGCTGGGCCCAGTTCACCAGCGTCGCGTCCAGGCCGGGAGTGCTGCCGTAGCGCAATACCTGCACGCCCGTCCCCGACGCCCGGTCCCCCAGCGCCCGGGCTCCCGGGTCGTCGGCGCAGATCACCAGCGTCCCACCGGCATTGATGCGTTCGACGAACTGGTCGAACACCGCGGTATAGGCCTGCGCACTGCCGAAGAAGTCGAGATGGTCGGCTTCGATGTTGGTGACCACCACGATGTCCGGGCTGTACTCCAGCAGCGATCCGTCGCTCTCGTCGGCTTCGGCCACGAACGTCGGTCCGCTGCCGTGGTGGGCATTGGTGCCGGCCTCGCCGAGGTCACCACCGACGGCGAAGGACGGATCGAAACCGCAGTGCTGCAACGCCACGATGAGCATCGAGGTGGTGGTGGTCTTGCCGTGGGTCCCGGTCACCATCAGGGTGGTGTGCCCGGCCATCAACCTGGCGAGCACGGCGGGACGCAGGATGACCGGGATGCCGCGCCGGTGGGCCTCGACGAGTTCGGGATTGGTCTTCGGGATCGCGGCGTGCGTGGTGACCACCGCGGTGGGTCCACCGGGCAGGATGTCCAGCGCGGACGGGTCGTGCCCGATGCGGATCTGGGCGCCACGCGCGCGCAGCGCGATCACCCCGCGGGAGTCCTTGGCGTCCGATCCCGACACCATCCCGCCGCGGTCGAGCAGGATGCGCGCGATACCCGACATGCCGGCCCCACCGATGCCCACCATGTGCACCCGCTGCAGTTCGGCGGGCAGTCCGCCCGGGTGACCATGCCTGCTCATCACCGGGTCTGCCTCTGCCGGGCGCCGCGCGCCACCTCCAACGCGATCTCGGCGACCCGCCGGGCCGCGTCCCGGTGGCCGGCCAGCGCGGCGGCCGCCGTCATCGCGGCCAGTGTGTCCGGATCGTTGAGCAGGCCGGGCACCGTCCCGGCGACGAACTCCGGTGTCAGCGAACGGTCGTCGACGACCATGCCGCCGCCGGCCTCGACCACCGGCAACGCGTTCAGCCGCTGCTCGCCATTGCCGATCGGCAGCGGCACATAGATCGCGGGCAGTCCGACGGCGGTGACCTCGGCGACGGTCATCGCGCCCGACCGGCACACCGCGAGATCGGCCGCGGCATAGGCGAGATCCATCCGGTCCAGGTACGGCACCGCGACATAGGGCGGGCCCCCCGGCTTCGGCGCCGGCAGATCGATCGTGTTCTTCGGCCCGTGCGCATGTAGAACCGAGATGCCTTGTTCGGCAAGGATTTCCGCAGCGCCCGAGACGGCCCGGTTGAGCGACTGCGCACCCTGGGAACCGCCGAAAACCAGCAGCACCCGGGCGTCGTCGGCGAATCCGAAATGGGCCCGCGCCTGCGCCCGCAGCGCCATCCTGTCCAGCGAGGTGATGGCCTCCCGCACCGGCACCCCAACCACCTCGACGCGTGGCAGGCCGGGATCGGCTACGGCCGCGAGCACCCGCTGCGCCGACCGGGAGCCCAGCTTGTTGGCCCAGCCTGCGCTGGCGTTGGCCTCGTGCACGACAACAGGGACACGCCGGCCCGGTATCAGGGTGCGCGCGGCCAGATAGGCGGGGACCGCGACGTACCCGCCGAACCCGATCACGACGTCGGCGCCGACCTCGTCGAGCACCGCCCGGGTCTGGCGCACCGCGCGCCGTATCCGCAACGGCAACCGGAGCAGATCCACCGACGGCTTACGCGGCAACGGCACCGGGGTGATCAGCTCCAGGTGATATCCGCGCTGCGGCACCAGCCGGGTCTCCAGGCCCCGCTGCGTGCCGAGTGCGGTGATCCGCACGCGCGGATCCAGTGCGGTCAGAGCGTCGGCGACCGCCAGCGCGGGCTCGATGTGACCCGCCGTGCCGCCGCCGGCGAGAATGACCGAAATCCCCCGGTCGCTGCGCCCCTGCCCCGCCGGGACCGAGATCCTCGTCACCCGTAACGCTGACCTTCCAGTGTGCGGGCCCGCCGGCCCTGATTTCGCCGGCTCTCACCGTAGCCGCCGGACGGCCGGCCCGACCGCACCGGGTGCCCGCCGTCGGCACGCCGCGACCGGCGCTGCGGCCGCTCGGGGGCCTTCGGCGCTTCGGCCCGGGGCCGCCTGCGCAGCCGGTCGCGCAGGGCCTCGGTGCGCGTCGGCACATACGGCGCCGGCAGCGGCAGCCGCAGCAGCCGGTTGACCCTGTCGTCGCGGCCCGCGCGCAGCGCCGCGACCGCCTCGGGTTCGTGCCGGGCGGCGTTGGCCATGATCCCGATCATCAGCAGCGTGGTGGCAGTAGATGTGCCGCCGGCCGAGATGAGCGGCAGCTGCAGGCCGGTCACCGGCAGCAGACCCACCACGTATCCGACGTTGATGAACACCTGCGACAGGATCCACAGCGTGGCCGTGGCGGTGAGCAGCCGCAGGAACGGGTCGGCGGAGCGACGCGCGATCCGCATGCCGGTATAGGCGAACAACCCGAACAGCAGCAGCAGGCCGACGGCGCCGACGAAGCCGAGCTCCTCGCCGATGATCGCGAAGATGAAGTCGTTGTGGGCGTTGGGCAGGTAGTTCCACTTGGCGGTGCCCTGGCCGAGGCCGTCGCCGAACACGCCGCCGTTGGCCAAGGCGAACCGGGCTTGACGGGCCTGATAGCCGGATCCCTGGGCGTCGGCGGAGGGGTCCAGCCACGACTGCACGCGCGCCGACCGGTAGCCCGCCGACATCGCGAGCACCGCACCGGAGACCAGCACCGCGCCCAGCGAGCTCAGAAACACCCGCAGCGGCAGGCCCGCGTACCAGAGCAGGCCGAGCAGGATCACACCCATCGACAGCGTCTGCCCGAGGTCGGGCTGCGCGACGATCAGCGCCAGCGCGATCACCGCCGCCGGGACCAGTGGGACAAGCATCTCGCGCAGCGACGCATGCTCCATGCGCCGTGCGGCCAGCAGGTGCGCACCCCAGATCGCCAACGCGATCTTGGCCAGCTCCGACGGCTGCATGGAGAACCCGGCCACCACGAACCAGCCGCGAGAACCGTTGGCCACCTTGCCGATACCAGGGATCAGCACGAGGACCAACAGCACGACGGAGACTGCGAAGCCCGCGAAGGCGAACCGCCGCATCACCGCGACCGGCATCCGGAGCGCGACGTAGAACGCGAGCAGCCCGATCGCCGTCCACAGCAGCTGTTTGCCGAACACCGCCCAGGGCGAGCCCTCGAAATCGTAGGAGTACACGCCTGACGCCGACAGCACCATCGTCAGACCCATGGTGATGAGCAGCGCGGTGACCGCGACGATGAGGTGGAACGACGTCATCGGCCGTCCGAGCCAGGCCCCGACGCGGGTGCGTGGGATCGGCAGGGCGGCCTCGGCTGCCGACGTGCCTCCGGTGACCGCCTGCGGGTCGGCGGCCGGGTGCGCGCGACGGTGGCGCAGCCGGTCGAGGATGCTGCTCACGTGCGCCCGTTACCGGGTCGCTGAGCGGACCGCGGCGGCGAACGCGTCGCCGCGGTGGCCGTAGCCGGTGAACTGGTCGAACGATGCTCCCGCCGGCGCGAGCAGCACCGTGTCGCCGGGCCTGGCCAGGCTCCGCGCGGCGTCGACCACGGCCGCCATCAGCGCGTCGGCCGGCGATTGATCCGCGCCCGGGGCCACTCGAGTCACACGAGTAACACCCGCCTCATCTTTCTCAAGCATCACAGAATCCTCCCCCGTCACAACCTCGACCACGGGGACATCCGGTGCGTGTCGCGATAACGCGTCGCCGACGACGGCGCGGTCCTGCCCGATCAGCACGACACCGGCCAGCCGATCGACGGTCGCGGCCACCAGTTCGTCGACGGACGCACCCTTGAGCAGGCCGCCGGCCACCCACACCACCCGCGGGAACGCGGTGATCGAGGCCTGTGCGGCGTGCGGATTGGTGGCCTTGGAGTCATCGACGTACGTGATGCCGTCGGCGACGCCGACGACCTCGGCGCGGTGCCTACCCACCCGGAACGACGCCAGTGCCGCGGCGATCGCGGCGGCCGGGACATCGACCGCCCTGGCCAGAGCAGCCGCGCCGAGCGCGTCGAGCACTCCGACCGGGGCGGCGACCGGAATCGTGCCGACATCGGCGAGCGCCACGGCGTCGCCGAAGGCGTTGTCGACCAGCATGCCGTCACGGACCCCGAGCTCCCCCGGACCGGGCTCCCCCAGCCGGAACCCGGCCTTCACCGGCGCCGGCGCGTCGGCCAGCAGGCCCGCGGCGACCGCGTCGTCGAGGCCTGCCACGGCCACCCGGCCGGTGAGCGCACGAGCCTTGTCCGCCGCATAGGCGGCCATCGAGCCGTGCCAGTCCAGGTGATCCTCGGCGACGTTGAGCACCACGCCGGCCTCGGGCCGCAGGGACGGGGCCCAGTGCAGCTGGAAACTGGACAGCTCGATGGCCAGCACATCGGCAGGCCGGTCCAGTTGCGAGAGCACCGGGTCGCCGATGTTGCCGCACAGCACCGCCCGCCGGCCCGCGGCCTCGAGCATTTCGTGCAGCATCGAGGTCGTCGTGGTCTTGCCGTTGGTGCCGGTCACCACCAGCCACTGTCTCGGCGGCCCGAACCGGCCGGACCGGTCCAGCCGCCAGGCCAGCTCGACGTCTCCCCACACCGGCACGCCCCCGGCGGCCGCGGCGACGGGAATCGGCGCGGTCGGCGGAATGCCGGGGCTGACGACAACGAGGTCGAAGTCAGCGATCCGGTCGACCGCATTGGCCGGGTCGAGCACCTCGACGCCACGCTGCGCGGACGCGGTCAGCGCGTTCGGGCTGTCGTCGGTGAGTGTCGCGCGGGCCCCGAGAGGCGTCAGTGCGGCCAGCACCGCACGTCCGGTGATCCCGGCTCCGACGACCAGTACGGCCGCTCCGGGTGAGATCGGCTTCATGTCAGGCTCCGACGGTGGTCAGCCACTCGCTGTAGAACAGCGCCACGCCCAGCCCGCAGGCGATGGCGGTGAGCAGCCAGAACCGGATGATCACGGTGGTCTCGGCCCAGCCCACCAACTCGAAGTGGTGGTGGAACGGCGCCATCCGGAACACCCGGCGCCCCGTCGTGCGGAACGCGAGGATCTGCACGACCACCGAGGTCACCTCGGCGACGAACAGCGCACCCAGCACCACGGCCAGCATCTCGGTGCGGCTGGTCACCGACAGGCCCGCGATGATGCCGCCGAGCGCCAGAGAGCCGGTGTCCCCCATGAAGATCTTCGCCGGCGCTGCGTTCCACCACAGAAATCCGATGCAGGCGCCGGCGGTGGCGGCCGCGATGATCGCGAGGTCCAGCGGATCGCGCACGTTGTAGCACCCGACGCCGGGGCTGGTGGCGCACGCGTTGCGGAACTGCCAGAACGTGATGAGCACGTAGGCCGCGCACACCATCGCCATCGCGCCGGCGGCCAGACCGTCGAGGCCGTCGGTGAAGTTGACCGCGTTGGACCAGGCGCTGACCACGACGACGCAGAACAGCACGAACACCGCGGGCGCGAGCGTCACGGTGGCGATCTCGCGGACGTAGGACAGTTCGGCGCTGCCCGGGGTCAGCCCGTCGGCATTGCGGAACTGCAGCGCGAGCACGCCGAACAGCACGGCGGCGACGAGGATGCCCACGGTCTTGGCGGTCTTGTTCAGCCCCAGGTTGCGGGCGCGCCGCAGTTTGATCAGATCGTCGAGGAAGCCGACGACACCCAGCGCGGTGGCCAGCCCGAGGACCAGCAGGCCCGACGCCGACGGGCCCTTGCCGTCCATGACCACTCCGACCAGGTGGGTGCCCAGGTAGCTCGCCCACATGCCGGCCAGGATCGCGACGCCGCCCATCGACGGGGTGCCGCGCTTCTTGTGGTGGCTGGGCGGGCCGTCCTCGCGGATCTCGTGGCCGAATCCCTGCCGGGTGAACAGCCGGATCAGCACCGGGGTCAGCAGGATCGACACCGCCAGCGCGATCGCGACGGAGATGAGTATCTGTCTCATCGATCACCATCGCGGGCGATGTCGGCGGCCAGCGCGTCGGCCAGCCCACCCAGGCCGGCGGAGTTGGACGCCTTCACCAGCACCACGTCGCCGGGCCGCAGCTCGGCCCGCAGCAGCTCCAGCGCGGCGTCGGTGTCGGGCACCGGGGTCGCCTCGGAGCCCCACGATCCCTCCATGACCGCCCCGTGCAGCATGGCGCTCATAGGCCTCCCGGATCCGACGACGATGAGTCGAGAGACATCTAAGCGCACCGCCAGCCGGCCGATGCGGTCATGCTCGGTAATCGAGTCGTCACCGAGCTCGGCCATCTCGCCGAGCACCGCCCAGCTGCGGCCTTCGTCGCCCCGGCTCATCCATGCCAGAGCTTTGAGCCCGGCGCTCATCGATTCCGGGTTGGCGTTGTAGGCGTCGTTGATGATCGTGACGCCGTCGGCGCGGGTGCTCACCTGCATCCGGTGCCGGGACACGGGCCCGGCCGCGGCGAGCGCCTCGGCCACCTGGTCGAGCGTCGCGCCGCACTCGAGCGCGACCGCGGCCGCGCACAGCGCGTTGGACACCTGGTGGTCGCCGTGCACCGCGAGGGTGACGGGCACCTGTTTGCCGCCGGCGTGCAGGGTGAAGCTGGGACGGGCCAGCGGGTCGAGGGTGACACCGTCGGCGCGCAGATCGAGCGCGTCGGCGCCGCGGCCCACCCGCACCACGCGCGCGGCGGTCTTGTCCACCATCGCGGCCACGAGAGGATCGTCGGCGTTCAGGATCACCACACCGGACTTCGGAACAGATTGCGGTAGTTCGGATTTCGTCGCCGCGATGATCTCACGCGAACCGAACTCGCCCAGATGGGCGGTGCCGACGTTGAGCACCGCGGCGATCGACGGCCGCGCGATGCGGGCCAGCGCGGCGATGTTGCCCGGGTGGCGCGCCGACATCTCCAGCACCAGGAAATCGGTCGAGCGGCCGGCTCGCAGCACCGTCCACGGGTGCCCGAGTTCGTTGTTGAACGAGCCGGGCGGGGCGACCACCTCACCCAGTCCAGACAGCACCGCGGCGATCAGGTCTTTGGTCGAGGTCTTCCCCGACGAGCCGGTGATGCCGATGATCTTCAGCCCGCCTGCGACCAGCTCGGCCGCGACGGCGGCGGCCAGCCGGGCCAGCGCGGCCAGCACCGCGGCCCCGGAGCCGTCGACGTCGTGCTCGAGCACGCCGGCGGTGCCGCCGGCCGCGGGATCCGGGCGCGCCGGGTCGACCACGATCGCGGGCACGCCGACGGGGCGTGCCGCCAGCACCGCGACGGCACCGGCTGCGATCGCGTCGGCGGCGAAGTCGTGGCCGTCGGTGCGGGCTCCCGGCAGTGCCAGGAACAGGCCGCCCGGTGTCACGGCGCGGGAATCGAACTCGACGGTGCCGGTGACGGTGGTCGCCGCGGCGTCCTCGGCGGAGACGTCGGCCAGGCGGCCGCCCACGATCTCGGCGATCCGGGCCACAGAGAGCTCTATCACCGCTGCACCTCCTGCGTGCCCAACGCCTGCAGCGCCGCCGCAAGCTCGTCACGGTCGTCGAACGGCCGCGTGTGCCCGCCGCTGGTCTGCCCGGCCTCATGCCCCTTACCGGCGATCAGCACGACGTCGCCGGGCCGGGCCCACGCCACCGCGTGGTCGATCGCGGCCCGCCGGTCGCCGATCTCGACCACCTCGGCGCGCAGACCCGACGCGCCGGACATGATCGCCGCCCGGATCGCAGCGGGGTCCTCGTCCCGGGGGTTGTCGTCGGTGACGACCACCAGGTCGGCGATCTCGGCGGCCACCCGTCCCATCGGCTCGCGTTTGCCCGCGTCACGGTTGCCGCCGGCGCCGAACACCACCGCGAGCCGACCCTCGCTCTGGTCACGCAGCGTACGCAGTACCGCCTGCAGCGCCCCCGGCTTGTGGGCGTAGTCCACGAGCGCCAGGAACTGCTGGCCACGGTGCACCGACTCCAGCCGGCCGGGCACGGTCGCGTCGCGCAGCCCCGGGGAGGCCTGATCGGGTGACACGCCGACGGCGTCGAGGAGCGCCACGGCCAGCAGGCAGTTGGCAACGTTGTAACGGCCCGGCAGCCCGATCTCCAGACCGTGGTGCACCCCCGCGGGGTCGACGGCGACGAAATCCTGCACCCCGCCCGCGGCCGCCCGGAGCTGCTCGACGCTCCAGTCCGCGGCGCCGGTGGTGCTGACGGTGACCGGGCGGTGCGCGCGCGCGGCCATCGCCGCGCCCCACTCGTCGTCGATGCAGATCACCGACTGCGCGGCGTGCGTCGGCGACGCCGGGTCGAACAGCCGCGCCTTGGCCTCGAAGTAGTCCTCCATCGTCGGATGGAAGTCCAGGTGGTCGCGGGACAGGTTGGTGAACCCGCCGACGGCGAAGGACACACCGTCGACCCGGCCGAGGCTCAGCGCGTGACTGGATACCTCCATCACCACCGTGTCCACCCCGCGTTCGAGCATGGTGGCCAGCAGCGCCTGCAGGTCCGGGGCCTCCGGCGTGGTCAGGCTGCCGGGCTGGTGGTGCCCGTCGATGCGCACCCCGACGGTGCCGATCAGGCCGGCGACGCGGCCCGCCGCACGCAGACCCGCCTCGACCAGATACGTGGTGGTGGTCTTGCCCGAGGTCCCGGTGACGCCGATGACCCGCAGTTTCTCCGAGGGACGGCCGTACACGGCCGACGCGAGTTCGCCGAGAACGGTCCGGGGCTGCGGATGCACCAGAACCGGGACGTCGAGCGCGCCACCTGAGCCACCTCCGACGGCGATCTCGTCGAGACCTGCGGCGTCGGTGAGCACGGCGACCGCGCCCCGATTCACGGCGTCGGCGGCGTAGCGGCCGCCGTGCGCGCGGGCGCCGGGCAGCGCGGCGAACAGATCACCGCGCCGCGCGTCCTGTCCCCGCAACGTCACACCGGTGACCGGGGTCTCGGGTACCGCAGACGCTCCGGCGGGAAGCCGCACCTGTAGTCCGGCGACCGAATCGGCCAGCACGCCGAAGGCGAGACCGGCGGGATGACTGGGGCGCAGATTCATGGCCATGACACAGTACCGATCTCGCCGGGCGGCATCCGCAATGCGTTGGTGGTCCGACCGGTGTCAGCCCGCCTGCAGCGTGAGCGGCGCACCGGGGTCCGGGGACAGCGGCACGTTCTCCCGCTGCAGCAGCCAGGACGCGATGTTGTGGAACAGCGGAGCCGCCGACGAGCCGGGCGATCCGTCCGCCGCGCGGTGGGGGGCGTCCAGCATGACGCCGATGACGTAGCGCGGATCGTCAGCGGGCGCCATGCCGGCGAAAGTGATCCAGTAGACGTCGTCGTAGTAGCAGCCGCACGCGGGGTTGATCTGCTGGGCGGTGCCGGTCTTTCCGGCGATCTGGTAGCCCTCGACGGCGGCCTGCGGGCCGGTGCCCTGCTGGACGCCGCGGGGGTCGCGCTGCACCACCGACCGGAACATGTCGCGCACCGTGCGCGCGGTCTGGGCCGAGACCACCCGGATACCGTCGGGGCGCGGTTCCTCGGTGCGGGTGCCGTCCGGTGCGACGGTGTTCTTGATGATGCGCGGCGGTACGCGGACACCGTCGTTGGCGATGGTCTGATAGATGCCCGTCATCTGCAGCAGAGTCATCGACAACCCCTGTCCGATGGGCAGATTCGAGAACGTGCTGCCGGACCACTGGTCGATGGGCGGCACCAGACCGGCGCTCTCGCCGGGCAGACCGACCCCGGTGCGCTGCCCGAGCCCGAACATCTCCAGCATCTCGGCGAAGCGCTCCGGCCCGAGGCGCTGGGCCAGCATCAGCGTGCCGACGTTGGAGGACTTACCGAACACGCCGGTGGTGGTGTAGGGCATGACGCCGTGCTCCCACGCGTCGCGGACCGTCACCCCGCCCATGTTGATCGAGCCCGGCACCTGCAGGACCTCATCGGGGTTGGTGAGACCGTTCTCGATCACCGCCGCCGCGGTGATCATCTTGTTCACAGAACCCGGTTCGAACGGCGAGGACACCGGCAGGTTACCCAGCTGCCGTTCCTGCTGACGGCTCAGATCCTGTGCCGGGTTGAAGGTGTTGTCGTTCGACATCGCCAGCACCTCACCGGTTTTCGCGTCGAGCACGACGGCCGACGCATTCTTGGCGCCGGAGGCGTCCTTGGCGAGCTGCACCTGTTGCTGCACGTGGAACTGGATGTCGTCGTCGATGGTGAGGGTGACCGTGGACCCGTTGACCGCGTCGTGGCGGTTGCGGTAGCTGCCGGGGATGACCACGCCGTCGGAACCGCGGTCGTAGGTCACCGAACCGTCGGTGCCTGCGAGCACCGAGTCCAGCGAGTCCTCCAGACCCAGCAGACCGTGCCCGTCCCAGTCGATGCCCCCGATGATGTTGGCCGCCAGCACCCCGCCGGGGTACTGGCGCATGTCCTGGCGTTCGGAGCCGACCTCGGGGAACTCGGTGGTGATCGCGTCGGCAATCGCCGGATCGACCGCACGGGCGAGGTACACGAACGTCTCGTTGCTGCGGAGCTTCTTCAACACCGTTGCGGTGTCGGGCTTGCCGCCGAGCCGGGAGGACACCGCCTCGGCGATGTCCTTCAGCCGGGCCTGCGGGTCGGGCGCGTCCGAGGACTTCAGCTCCTCGTTCTTGGCGAACGCCTCCTCCAGCTGCTTGCGCACGCGGACCGGCTGGAAGGTCAGCGCCCTGGCTTCGATCGTGAAGGCGAGCTTGTCGCCGTTGCGGTCGACGATGGAGCCGCGCACCGCCGGGTCGATATCGGTGACCTTGAGCTGGCCCGCCGCCTCGGCGCGCAGCCCTTCGGCGCGTGGCACCTGCAGTGTGAACAGCTGCGCGGCCGCGACGACCAGCAGCAGGAAGATCACCGCGTTTCCGGTGCGGTGCCGGAACACGAAAGACGCACTGCGCAAACCGCTCTGGGTCGCAGCCTGGCGGGTGCGCCGGGACCGGGCCGAGCGTTCCTGATTCGGCGCCGTGGCGAGCGTCTTTCCCGGCGTCTTGGCGGGCGTCGCCGCGCGGGCGCGGCGCTTGTCGCGACTCACGCCGGCGCTCCGGGCACGGCGACCGGGGGTGCCGGTAGCTGCGGACCCGGAACCGTCCCCGGAGCCGCCCCGGCCGGTGGCGGCAGGTGTGACGGGACGGCGTCGACCGGGGTGACGGGTCCCGGCGTCGGGAACTGACCTGAGACAGCATGCGGCACTTCGGCGTTCGGGTCGCCTCCGGGCGCGGTGAGCGGTAGTGCGGGAGCGGTGCCGGGAAGCACAGGTTGGGCGCCCGGCAGCGCGGGCGACGGGGCCGTCGAGGGCAACCGGACCGGCACCTCGAGGGGTTCCACCACGCGCGGCGCGGGCGGCGCGGGCGGGGCCGGCTCGGGCAGCGGCGCGTTCAACGGCGGCGGCGGAACCCCTTCTGCCGGTTTGGGAGTGCCCACCACGACCCAGTTCCCGGCCGGGTCCTGCACCAGGTGCGCGGTGTCACGGGACGGGATCATCCCGAGGTTGCGGGCGGCCTCGGCCAGCGCGGGTGCGGCCTGGGCCGCAAGCACGTCACGTTCGAGCGCTTCCTTCTGTTGCATCAGAGCCTGGTTGACCTGCCGGGCGTTGCCGAGTTGGTAGGAGCGTTCGGCGGCATCGGTGGACAGCCACAGTGTCACGCCCAGCCCGACCCCGAGGGCGCCGATGATCAGCACGACGAACGGCACCCGCGCGACCAGCCGCCGCGGGTTGAGGTCGACCCCTGCCAGCCGGACCAAGATGCGCTGGCGCAGCGGCGGCTTGACGACCTTGGGCGCCTTGGCCTTTCGCGCCTTGGCGCGGGCTTTGGCCTGGCTGGCGCTCTTCGGCCGCGCAGGCAGGTCCTTGGGGCGGGCGATCGGGGTGGTGCGCGGCGCCGAACGCTGCGGCCGCGGATCCCGCGTCGGCTTGCGCCCACGGGGCTGCGCCTCGACCGGCACCCGCCTGCTCTCGCGCGCTCCCCTGCGCGTGTCTGCGGATTTCACCGTCTCCCGGGAAGACCGGGCGGACCGCGCCGACCGGGACGCGGAGTGCTCGGTCTTGCGCGTCGGCTTCTTCGCCTTCATCGCTGCTGTCCCCCAACTTTCTCCAATGCGCGCAACCGGACCGGGGCGCTTCGCGGATTACGGCTGACCTCCTCGTCGTCGGCACGTTCGGCGCCCCGCGTCAGCGCGACGAATCTCGGGCCGTGCCCGGGAAGTTCGACGGGCAGGCCGGGCGGTGTGCGCGACGCGGTGGCGGCGGCGAACTCGGTCTTGACGATCCGGTCCTCCAGGGACTGGTAGGCCATCACCGCGATCCGGCCGAGCGGACGCAGCACCTCCAGCGCGGAGGGGATAGCCAGCCGCAGCGAGTCCAACTCGGCGTTGACCTCGATGCGCAGCGCCTGGAAGGTGCGTTTGGCGGGGTGTCCACCGGTGCGCCGGGCCGGGGCCGGGATCGCCTGGTAGAGCAGCTCGACGAGCTCGCCGGTGGTAGTGAAGGGTGCGACGGCGCGTCGCCGCACGATGTGCGAGGCGATCCGGCCGGCGAACTTCTCTTCGCCGTACTCTCGCAGCACCCGCGCAAGCGCCCGTTCGTCGTAGGTGTTGAGCACCTGCGCCGCGGTCAGATCCGAACCGGCGTCCATCCGCATGTCAAGCGGCGCGTCGGCCGAGTAGGAGAACCCTCGCTCGACACGGTCGAGCTGCATCGAGGAGACGCCGAGGTCGAACAGCACCGCGTCGACCCCCGTTGCGGCGCCGGGGATCTGATCGGCGACCTGCTCGACGGCCTGCCTGATTCCGTCGTAACGGGTGCGCACCAGCGTGACACGCTCGCCGAACGGCTGCAGCCGGGCGGCGGCGATCTGCAGCGCATCGGCATCGCGATCGAGGCCGATGACCTTTAACTCGGGAAACTGGGTGAGGAAACGTTCGGAATGGCCGCCGGCGCCGAGGGTGGCGTCGACGAGCGTCGCGCCTGCGCCCACGGGGGACGTCCGGGTCAGGGCGGGAGCGAGCAACTCGACACAGCGGTCGAGAAGGACCGGGACATGAGGCTGGTCATCCACCATTGCTGCGCTTTGCGGGATCGGGGCGGCCCCTGCAGTGAGGTCCCTGTCCGAGAGCGCGGACCTGACGTCGGGGAAGTACGTCAGGGCCGGTTCGGGCAGAGGCCGCACTGCACGGGCCTGCGGGCCGGTGGCCAGATCAGAGAATGTCGCCGAGTGCGTCATCGCTGGCCGCGGAGAAGTTCTCTTCGTGAAGCTCCTGGTATTCCTGCCACGCCTGGGCGTCCCAGATCTCCAGGAACCCGATCGAACCCGTCACCACACACTCCTTGGTCAGGTTCGCGTAGCGGCGATGTTCAGCGGACAGCGTGATACGGCCTTGTGAATCCGGATACTGCTCATCGGTACTCGCGGCCAGGTTGCGCAGGTATGCGCGAGCCTGGGGGTTGCCGCGCTTGGCCCGGCTCGAGATGTCGGCGATCATCTCCTCGAACTCGGCCCTCGGGTGAACAGCCAGGCTGTGATCTTGGCTCTTGGTGACCATCAACCCTCCTGCCAGCGCGTCGCGGAATTTGGCGGGCAACGTCAGTCGCCCCTTGTCATCGAGCTTTGGCGTGTAGGTGCCGAAGAACATCTCGTCACCTCGCAGACCTTGCTCAAGCCTTGCCTCAACGGAACCCCGGTCGCTCCGTTGTCCGCCACTTTACCCCACAATCCCCCACTTTGCTCCAATAAGTGCCGCGAGTGTCGCCCGATCACCCACTTCGCGATCATCCGGCAGGACACGGGCACCACGCCGACCTCGACACCGCCCGACCGCCGGCACAAAAGCCCAGCTCGCCGCGGGGACCGTCGGCCGACGGCGCGGTGGGGCGAAGTGGGGCAAACAAAGAAGGGGCAGCCCTATGGGCTGCCCCTCATCTGAAGTTCGGGTTACTCGTCGAAGCGCCGACGGAAGCGGTCTTCCATACGGCTGGTGAACGAGCCGCCGCCACCCTTGACGCGCTTCTGACGCGCCGCCGGCCCGCTGTCGTGGGGCAGCCGGTCACCCTTGCCGACCCGCGGCCCGGTGATCGCGAAGACGACCCCACCGAACATCACGATGAAGCCGATCACCGACAGAATCGGGAAGCTGCCGATCATCGTGGCCTTGAACGCGACGCCGGACACCAGCATCGCGAGACCGACGACGAAGAGCGCGGCGCCCTGCAAACGGCGCCTGGTCGAGGGCGCGCGCAGTGTGCCGCCGCGAACGCTGGACGCGAACTTCGGGTCCTCGGCATAGAGCGCGCTCTCGATCTGGTCGAGCATGCGCTGCTCATGATCGGAGAGTGGCATTCGTCCCTCCCTCTTGCCGTGGGGGCGTCGCAGTCGATCAAAATCACGTGCGCCCGCATATACGGGGCACTTAACAGTGATGATACGAGCTAAATCTGAGCGGTACCACCTAGTTCGCCCCACGATTCTATGACGTGCGCCGCTGACGGCGGCCACCACCTCGTCCGTCGGATGCCCACACTCGGATGCCCAGACGACGGTCCGGCCGATAATGGGTGCCGGTCACACTTTCACCTTCAGGAGGGGCAGACACTTGGCGGCACGTCTGATCGATCTGTCGCCCAGCGATATGGCGCACCGCCTCAGAGATGCGTTGGCGGTCTATGTGGACGCGATGCGTTATCCCCGCGGCACCGAGGATCAGCGCGCGGCGATGTGGCTCGAACACATCCACCGGCGTGGATGGAAGGCGGTCGCGGCGGTCGAGGTACTCGACTGCACCGACCCGGCCGACCCCTCCCCGGCCGCGCCGATGCTCGGCATCGCCTACGGCTACTGCGGCGCCCCCGACCAGTGGTGGCAACAGCAGGTGGTGTCGGGCCTGCAGCGCAGCGGCGCCGACCAGGCACACATCGCCGATCTGATGCGCAGCTACTTCGAGCTGACCGAACTGCACATCCATCCCCGCGCGCAGGGGCGGGGTCTCGGCGAGGCCCTGATCCGGCGCCTGCTCGACGGCCGTCCCGAGCAACATGTGCTGCTGTCCACGCCGGAGATCGTCGGCGAGGACAACCGGGCCTGGCGGCTCTACCGCCGCCTGGGCTTCACCGATGTGATCCGCGGCTACCACTTCGCCGGCGATCCTCGGGCATTCGCGATCCTCGGCCGCGCGCTACCCCTTTGACATGGCCCCGGTCTGGCACGATGACACGGTGCTGACCCGTCACCGCACCCGCAGACGTCTCCTCGCGCTGGTGTTGCTGCTGTTGGTCGTCGCGCCGTCGCTGATCGGCTGTGTGCGCGTCAGGGCCTCGCTCACCGTGTCCCCCGACGACCGGGTCTCCGGCCAGATCGTCGCGGCGGCCATCCCGCGCGACGACAATGACAAAGGCCCGCAACTGCTCAACAACCTGCCGTTCGCGCAGAAGGTCGCCGTCTCGGAGTACAGCCGTGACGACTACGTCGGTTCGCAGGCGGTGTTCTCCGATCTGACTTTCGCCGAGCTGCCGCAGCTGGCCGGCATGAACCGCGACGCCGCCGGCGTCGACATCTCGCTGCGCCGCGCCGGGGACCTGGTGATCCTCGAAGGACGGGCGGACCTCACCTCGCTCAGCGATCCGGAGGCCGACGTGTCGCTGTCCGTCGCGTTCCCCGGCGAGGTCACGTCGACCAACGGCGAGCAGATCTCGTCGTCGGTGGTGGAATGGAAGATGCGGCCGGGCGTGGTCAGCACGATGAACGCGCAGGCCCGCTACACCGACCCCAGCGCGCGCTCGTTCACCGGCGCCGCCATCTGGCTGGGCTTCGCCTCGCTGATCGTCGCCGGGGTCATCGGGTATCTGGCCTACATCAACCGGGACCAGTCCCCGCGGCCCGGGCAACCGCAGGAACCGGCGCACTAGGGCTTGCCTACTCGCTTCCGGGCAACAGGCTCTACGCTGAGCAGTCGGGGGCGTGTGCATGAGAGAAAGGGGCGCCCGCTGAGCGTGGATGCATCGGCACCGTCGGCCGTGGAGCTGGCGGCGGCCGTCACCGAACAGCTGCGCGAGTATCTTCGGGAGCGCCGCCGAGACGCCGCGTACATCGGCACCGACTACGCCGTGCTGACCGAGGCCGTCGAGGAGTTCGTGTTGCGCGGCGGCAAACGCCTGCGGCCCTCGTTCGCGTACTGGGGCTGGCGCGCCGTCGCCGGATCGGAGCCGGGGCCCGAGGTGCTCAGGCTGTTCTCCGCCCTGGAGTTGCTGCACGCCTGCGCGCTGGTCCATGACGACGTCATCGACGCCTCCGCAACCCGCCGGGGCCTGCCGACCGTGCACCGGATCTTCGCCGACCGTCACCGCGACAACAACTGGCTGGGTTCTGCCGAGCAGTTCGGGCTGTCCGCGGCGATCCTTCTCGGCGACGTCGCCCTGGTCTGGGCCGACGACATCGTCGCCGGCGCCGACATCGGCGCCGAGGCCCACCGCCGCGTGCAGCGGGTGTGGGCGGCGATCCGCACCGAGGTCCTCGGCGGGCAGTACCTCGACATCGTCAATGAGGCCAGCGGCGCCGAGACCGTCGCGGCGGCGCTGACGGTCAACATCTACAAGACCGCGTCGTACACGATCTCGCGACCGCTGCAGCTCGGCGCCGCGGCGGCCGCCGAGTGCCCGGAAGTGCTGTCGGCGTTCCACGAGGTCGGCACCAGTCTCGGGGTCGCGTTCCAGCTGCGCGACGACGTCCTGGGCGTGTTCGGCGACCCCGCCGTGACCGGTAAACCGTCCGGCGACGACCTGCGCTCCGGCAAACGCACCGTGCTGCTGGCCGAGGCCATCGAGCTCGCCGAGAAGCATGATCCGGTCGGGGCCGAACTGTTGCGCAGTTCCATCGGGACCGATCTGACGGACGTTCAGGTCAAGGAGGTCTGCCTGGTGATCGAATCGGTGGGAGCGCTGGCCGCCGTCGAGAGCCGGATCGACAAGCTGACCCGGCGCGCGGTCGAGATCCTCAACGCCGCACCCATCGACGCAGTGGCCAAGGCCGGGCTGGCCGAGCTCGCCAGATTGGCCGCGAACCGGTCCGCCTAGGAGCATGACGACACCGAGCCCCGCCCCGTCCCCGCGCACCGACGTATCGGATCATCTGCGGCGCCTCAAGGACTTCACCCTCTCCCCCCAGGCACGTCCCGCGCTGGTCGGTGCGCTGGGCGCGACGCTGATCACCGTCGGGGCCACCGGCGCGGGCAGCACACGGCTGCACGATCCGCTGCTGGAATCGATGCACCTGTCCTGGCTGCGGTTCGGGCACGGCCTCGTGGTGTCCTCGCTGCTGCTGTGGGCCGGTGTGGCACTGATGCTGATGGCGTGGCTGTGGCTGGGCCGCCGGGTCGTCGACCGCACCGCCACCGAGTACACGATGAAGGCCACCACCGCGTTCTGGCTGGCCCCGCTGCTGCTCAGCGTGCCGGTGTTCAGCCGTGACACGTACTCCTACCTCGCCCAGGGTGCGCTGCTGCGCGACGGCTTCGACCCCTACGTCGTCGGCCCGGTCGAGAACCCGAACTCATTGCTGGACAACGTCAGTCCGATCTGGACTACGACTACCGCACCGTACGGTCCGGCGTTCATCCTGGTCGCCAAGTTCGTCACGATGCTCGTCGGCGACGACGTCGTCGCCGGCACCATGCTGCTGCGCCTGTGCATGCTGCCGGGCCTGGCCCTGCTGATCTGGGCGGCGCCGCGGGTCGCCCGCCACGTCGGGGCCAGCGGGGCGGCTGCCCTGTGGATCGGGGTGCTCAACCCGCTGGTGATCATCCACCTGATGGGCGGCGTGCACAACGAGATGCTCATGGTCGGGTTGATGATGGCCGGCATCGCGCTGTGCCTGGCCGGGCGCAACGTCGCCGGCGTCACCCTGATCGCGGTCGCCGTGGCGGTGAAAGCCACAGCGGGACTGGCGCTTCCGTTCATGGTCTGGGTCTGGGCCCGAAGGCTGCGGGAACGTCGCGAGTTCAGCACGGTGAAGGCGTTTGCGGCCGCGACGGCGGGATCGGTGGTCGTCTTCGTCGCGGTGTTCGCGGTGCTGTCGCTGGCGGCCGGTGTGGGCCTGGGGTGGCTGACCGCGCTCGCGGGATCGGTCAAGATCGTCAACTGGCTGACCATCCCGACGGCGACCGCCAACCTGCTGAACTCCGTGGTGGGGCTCGTCATCCCGGTGAATTTCTATGCGGTGCTGGAAACCACCCGGATCATCGGGATCGTGATCATCGCGGTCTCGGCGCCGGTGCTGTGGTGGCGTCACCGCCACACCGACCGGGACGCACTGATGGGCATCGCGCTCGTGATGGGCGTCGTCGTGCTGTTCGTACCCGCGGCACTGCCGTGGTACTACACCTGGCCGCTCGCGGTGATCGCCGCGCTGGCCACCTCCAGGCGCTCGATCGCGCTGATCGCGGGCTTCTCGACATGGATCACCGTCATCTGGCGTCCCGACGGAGCGCACGGCATGTACTCATGGGGCCACGTGCTGCTGTCGTTCGCCTGCGCCGGCGCGGCGTGGTACTGGCTCGCGAAGGCTCCGGAGAGTCCGGTCAGTACGCCATCGCCTGAGCGCGACGAACCACCTCACGAGCCTGATGCGAGTGCAACGCATCGACCGGCCGGGCGTTAGCCTGCTGCTCGGTCGAACCGTCCCGGCGAATCGTCAGCGACGGATCCGGGGTGAAAAGCCACCGCATGATCTCGGTCTCGGTGTAACCGCCGTCGCGTAACACCACCAGGAGCCCGGTCAGACTCTTGGGGACGTGCCCGGTGGAATCGAAGAAGATCTTCGGCACCACGGCGATCCCCCCGCGCCGCACCGCGACCAGGTGACCCTCGCGGAGCTGCTGGTGCACCTTCGTCACCGCGATGCCCAACAACTGCGCCACGGCAGGCAGGTCATAGACGGCTTCGTCGGGATCCAGGACGTCCTCGGCAGTCGGAATGCTGCTCATCGCACAGAGTCTAGGACCACACGGGCCCGTTCGACGACGCATGCGGCTCGGCGGGGCAACGGCGGCCGTCTCGGCTCGTACCATGAATCCGATGGAGACCTACCAGCCCGCCGGCCCGCTGTCGGGGACCGTGCTGGACGGTCGGTATCGGGTGGACACGCTGATCGCCACCGGGGGTATGTCCGGGGTGTATCGGGGCCTGGATCTACGGCTCGACCGTCCCGTCGCGCTGAAGATCATGGACTCCCGCTACGCCGGGGACCAGGATTTTCTGACCCGGTTCCAGCGCGAGGCCCGGGCGGTGGCGCGGCTGAAGGACCACGGCCTGGTCGCGGTGTACGACCAGGGCGCAGGAACATCTGCCGGGCAACCGCCCTATCTCGTGATGGAGCTTGTCGAGGGCGGCACGCTCAGGGAACTGCTGCGCGAACGGGGCCCGATGCCGCCGCACGCCGTCGCCGCGGTGCTGCGCCCGGTGCTCAGCGGGTTGGCGGCGGCGCACGCGGCCGGCCTGGTGCACCGTGACATCAAACCCGAGAACGTGCTCATCAGTGACGACGGCGACGTCAAGATCGCCGACTTCGGCTTGGTCCGGGCCGTGGCAGAGGCCAAGATCACCTCGACGAGCGTGATCCTCGGCACCGCGGCCTACCTCGCCCCCGAGCAGGTGGCCAGCGGCGACACCGACTCACGCGGCGACGTCTATTCCGTCGGAATCCTCATCTACGAACTGCTGACCGGGTACACACCGTTCAACGGCGACAGCGCACTGGCGGTCGCCTACCAGCGCCTGGAGCGCGACGTGCCGCCGCCGAGCACCGCGATCCGAGGTGTGCCAAGGCAATTCGACGATCTGGTGCAGTGCGCGACCTCGCGCGACCCGGGCGCCCGCTTCGCCGATGCAGCCGAGATGGCCGACCAGCTAGAGACGATCGTCCGCGAACTCGACCTCCCCTATTTCCGGGTGCCCGCGCCGCGCAACTCCGCGTCGCACAACTCGGCGAACCTGCTGTCCACCCATCCGCACGACGCGCACGACACCACGGTCACCAACCTCGACAAGCCCAGGGCGGCGAGCCGGGACACCAAGGTTTTCACCCGCGACGAACTACCCGTCGACGACGCCGACGAGGTCGACGGATACCTTCCCGCCACAGGGCAGTTCGCGGGCATCGACCTGGAGGAGTTCTACTGGGCGCGGCAACGCTCCCGGCGGGTGCTGTTCTTCTGGATGGTCACGGTGATCACGCTGACCGGAATGGCAGCCGCCGGGGCGTGGACGCTCGGCGCCAACCTGCCGAACCTGCTCTAACCGCGGAGCATCTCCGCCCCTGCCTAACCGCGGAGCATCTCCGCCCCTGCCTAACCGCGGAGCATCTCCGCCCCTGCCTAACCGCGGAGCATCTCCGCGACCAGAAACGCCAGCTCCAGCGACTGCTGCGTGTTCAACCGCGGATCGCAGGCGGTCTCGTAGCGGCCCGCCAGGTCGGTGTCCGAGATGTCCTGGGCACCACCGAGACACTCGGTGACGTTCTCGCCGGTGATTTCGACGTGGATGCCACCCGGATGAGTGCCCAGCGCGTGGTGGACCTCGAAGAAGCCCTGCACCTCGTCGACGATGCGATCGAAGTGCCGCGTCTTGTACCCGGTCGAGGACTCGTGGGTGTTGCCATGCATCGGGTCGCACTGCCAGATCACCTGATGACCCGAGGCCTGCACCTTCTCGATGATCGGCGGCAGCACGTCGCGGACCTTCTGGTTGCCCATCCGGCTGACCAGCGTGAGGCGGCCCGGTTCGTTGTTCGGGTCCAGCCGCTCGACGTACTCGACGGCCAACTCCGGTGACGTGGTCGGCCCGATCTTGATGCCGATCGGGTTCGCGATCACCTCGGCGAACGCGACATGGGCGCCGTCGAGCTGGCGGGTGCGTTCCCCGATCCACACGTAGTGCGCCGACAGGTCGTAGAGCTTCGGGTGCTCCTCGGCCTCGGTGTGCATGCGCAACATGGCCCGCTCGTAGTCGAGCACCAGCGCCTCGTGGCTGGCGTAGATCTCGGCGGTGTCGAGATTGCGGTCGTCGACCCGGCACGCGCTCATGAAATGCAGCGCGCGGTCGATCTCGCCCGCCAGCGCCTCGTAGCGCGCCCCGGCCGGCGAGGTGCGCACGAACTCCCGGTTCCAGTCGTGCACCTGGTGCAGCGACGCCATGCCCGACGACGTCAGCGCGCGCACCAGGTTCATCGCGGCGCTGGCATTGGCGTAGGCCCGCACCAGGCGCGACGGATCGTGCTCGCGGACCGCGGCGTCGGGCGCGAACCCGTTGACCATGTCGCCGCGGTAGGACTTCAGGCCGAGGGCGTCGACGTCGGCCGACCGGGGCTTGGCGTACTGGCCCGCGATGCGCGCGACCTTGACCACCGGCATGCTCGCGCCATAGGTCAGCACCACCGCCATCTGCAGCAGCGTGCGGATGTTGGCGCGGATGTGCGGTTCGGTGTTGTCGACGAACGTCTCGGCGCAGTCGCCGCCCTGCAGCAGGAACGCCTCACCGCGGGCCACATCGGCCAGCTGGGATTTCAGCCGCTCGATCTCCGACGGCACCGTCACCGGGGGCACGCTCTCGAGCACCTTGCGCATCGCTGCGGCCTGGCCGGCGTCCCAGGACGGCTGCTGCAGTGCCGGCTTGGCGAGCGCGGCGTCGAGGCGTTGCCGCAGGTCCTCGGGCAGCGGCGGCAGCGCAGGCAGCTGATCGATGGGCACGTCGACGGTCCAGTTCACCCGTTTATGGTAACCGCGGCGCAAAACCGCATCTCACAGCGCGCGTGCGCCGCCTTCGGTGATCAGTCGATAACGGAACAGGTTGTGCTTGGCGTCGACGAGCGCATCATGCGCGTCCCGCGGCCGCGGTGGCATCCGGGGGCTGCCGCGGTCTTCCCACAACTGACGCAGCTCACGGGTGAAGCGCGGCATGGCCGGCGGCAGATCGGTCATCGGCCCCCACAGCTGGCACAGCACCACATGGTCGTAGGCGCCCACCCAGGCCCACAGCTCGATCGGCTCGTCGCCGTCGACGCCGAAGAAGTCCTCAAGTTCGGCGCGGATCTGCCGGCGCGAGCGCCACAGCGGCGAGGCCGGGGACGGCAGCTTCGGCAGCACGTTCTTGCGCACCCAACGCCCGGCCCGATCGGGATCGAATTCTGTTGAGATGGCGTAGTATTCGCGGCCATCTTCGGCTGCCACGCCGATCGAGATCAGCTCGATGGTCCGGCCGTTGTCGATGAACTCCGTGTCATAGAAGTACCGCAATTACAGGGCTTTCTGTTCGGCGGGCGCGCTGTCGCCGGGGGCGGGCGCGGCGTGGATCTCGCGGTCGAGCTGCTCATCGACCAGTGCGTCGTCGGGGAACTTCGGCATTCCGGCGATCGCATCCTGCAGCCACAGTTTGGCCTGGATGACCGGCCGGCGCAGCCAACGCTCGCGCTCCAGCGCACGGTGCATCTTGCGCGGTCGTCGGGTGTAGCGCCACCGCGCCCACGGCGCATGCGGGCGGGACAGCCTGATCGCACCGACGAACAGCAACGGGGTGATGAACATCCCGACCAGCCCCGTCCACACCTTGCCCTTGAGCAGCACGACCACCGCCAGAGCCAGCGTGAGCAGAGCGCCCACCACCACGACGGTACGGGCGACCACCGAATGGTCGCTCTCCCAGATCCCGACATCGAAGAACGACAACGGGCTGAAACCCATGATCAGCAGGCCGGCGACGGCGACCGCGACGAACACCGCGTCCACCGACGTGCGTCCGTCCTCGGCCCAGTACACATCGGACAGGTGCAGGATCAGCGCGAACTCGTCGAGCACCAGCGCCGCACCGATGCCGAAAAGGATTGACGCGACGGTGAACTCGGGTACGCCCCCATCGACAGCGAGCGTCACCATCGAGACACCGGAGACCATGACCAGAATCACACCGATCACCACGTGGTGGATGTGCAGTCCGCCGCCGGCCGAGATGTTGCGAGGCTGCCACCACTTTCGCGGTGCATCGCTGCCGGAATGCGCGCGGATGTACCGCACGATCGTGCGGGTGATGAAGAACGTCAGGATGAACGCCACGAGGCAGCAAACCAGCGGCAGCCGCGACGGCGGTATGTGTGGCAACAAGTCGAACTCGACGTCCAGGTCCGTGCGCACGCAGAGAACTTACGCCGACCTGCGTGTGTCGCGGCCGGGATACCCGCCGACGCGCCGGTGGGCACCGATAGTCTGGTCGTCGACATGAGTAATCAGCAGTCGCCCGGCGGGCCTGGTTGGAAGCCGAGGCTGGCATGGCGGCTGTTCCAGCTACTGACGCTCGCAGCGCTCGCCGCGGCGGGATGGCGGCTGCTGGGCCACATTCCGTACCGCATCGACATCGATGTCTACCGCATGGGCGGACGCGCCTGGCTGGACGGACAATCGCTGTACGCCGACGGTGTGATGTTCCAGACCCGGGGCGGCCTGGAGCTTCCGTTCACCTACCCGCCACTGGCCGCGGTGGCGTTCGCGCCCTTCGCGATGCTCTCCCTGGAGGCGGCCAGCGTGGCGATCACGCTGACCACGCTGATCCTGCTGCTGGTGTCGACCGTGATCGTGCTGACCCGACTCGATGTCTGGCCCGACACCCGCATCACCGGCGAGCCGGCGTGGCTGCGCAGGGGCTGGCTCGCGGCGGCGATCGTCGCGCCGGCGGTGCTGTACCTGGAGCCGCTGCGCTCCAACTTCGACTTCGGCCAGATCAACGTCGTGCTGATGACACTGGTGATCGCCGACTGCGTGCCACGGCGCACGCCGTGGCCCCGGGGCGTGCTGCTGGGCCTGGCGATCGCTGTGAAGCTGACACCGGCGGTATTCCTGCTGTACTTCCTGCTGCGCCGCGACACCCGCGCGCTGCTGGTCACCGCGGCGTCGGCAGTGGTGGCCACTTTGGCCGGCTTCGCGTTCGCGTGGCGGGACTCCTGGGAGTACTGGACCGAGACGGTTCGCAACACCGACCGCATCGGCACCGCGACCCTGAACACCAACCAGAACATCGCCGGCGCGCTGGCCAGGCTCGGACTCGGAGAGGGCGAGCGCTTCTTCGTGTGGGTCGCGCTGTGCTTCGCCGTACTCGCGCTCACCGTGTGGGCGGCCCGGCGGGCGCTGCGCGCCGACCAACCCGTCCCGGCGTTGATCTGCGTCGCGATGTTCGGCCTCGTCGTCTCCCCCGTGTCGTGGTCGCATCACTGGGTCTGGGCGCTCCCGACCGTACTGGTCACTGCCGTGCTCGGCGTCCGGCTGCGGAACCTGGCCCTGAGCGCGGTGGCGGCCGTCGGGCTGGCGCTGATGGTGTGGACCCCGATCACCCTGCTGCCCGTGCACCGCGAGACCACCGCGTCGCTGTGGCGCCAGCTCGCGGGCGGGTCCTACCTGTGGTGGGCGCTGGCCGTGATCATCGCGTGCGGCACCGTGGCGGTGCGCGGCAATGCCGGCACTGCAGCCGAAGAACCGGCGGACGAAACCGTCAAAGCCTGAGGCTCAACCGGCGGCTGCATCAGGGAGTCGGGTCGGCGGCTTCACGGCCGCATCACCTTTTCCCTGTTTGATGTCGGCCGCGTAGAGGTCGACGTACTCCTGGCCCGACAGGCGCATCAACTCGTACATCACCTCGTCGATGACAGCCCGCTCGATGAACCGGTTGCCTGCCAGTCCCTCGAACCGGCTGAAGTCCATCGGGGCGCCGAATTTGACCTGCACGCGCCCGAACCGCCACATCTTGCTCCCCGGCGGGTTCACCACGTCGGTGCCGATCATCGCCACCGGGATCACCGGGACCTGGGTCTGCAGCGCCAGCCGGGCCAGGCCCGTCTTGCCCTTGTAGAGCCGGCCGTCGGGGGAACGGGTGCCCTCGGGGTACATGCCCAGCAACTTGCCCTGGGCGAGGATGCGTTCGGCGGTGGTGAGCGCAGCCTGCGCACTGTCGGCATCGGTGCGGTCGATCGGCACCTGGCCGGCAACGGTGTAGAACCAGCGGGTGAACCAGCCCTTGAGACCTGCGCCGGTGAAGTACTCGGCCTTGGCCAGGAACGTGATCCGCCTGCTGACCACCAGCGGCAGGTAGAAGCTGTCGGCGACAGCAAGGTGGTTACTGGCCAGGATCACCGCGCCGGACTGCGGAACATGTTCGAGCCCTTCGACTTTCGGCCTGCCGAGCAGGGTCAGCAGAGGTCCCATGAAGACGAACTTGAACAGCCAATACCACATGGACCCTCCGGATCACCGACCGCGGCGCGGTCAATACGTCTGCGACAACTTTACCTACGCGCTGTGTGTGCGACCACAGCTGCGCCTATTCTTCGACGCTCACCGGAATGTGCTGGTAGCGGCCGGGGGTCGACGACGGTCCCGAGGGGCCGTCGGGAGCCGGCGGGCCGGGTTCGTCGGGCGGCGGGCCGTCCGGCTCGGGCGGTGCGCCGCCGCCGGTGCGCTCGATGTCGTCGACCATCGCCTTGACCAGCGTCAGCAGTGCCACGCTGTGCTCAGCCAGCACGCTGAGCAGCGGATGCTGCTCGCCGGAGATCAACGCCGCCAGCGCGCAGACCGGGCACCACACCTGTTGACACCGCCCGGGTCCCCCGTCTACCCCCTGGGCACGGGCAGCAGCCAGGCGGACCGCGGGATCGAGCTTGTCCAGAATCGACTGAGCGAGTTGCCGTAATTCCGGCCCCAGATCGGAGTGAGCCCCACTCACCGTGGCCACACCTCCGGATTCGGTCGGAATCGCACCGTCAGCTCGCTGCCGCGCAGCTGGGCGCCGATGACGATGCACCGTCGCAGTACCGACGCGAGGCGCACCCGGCGCCGCATCCCGCCGACGCCGATGATCAGGTCGTCATCGACCCTACCCAACGACAGCGCGGACGAGTCCACCTGTGGCAGCTCCAGCCGCAGCCGGTACACCGCGTCGAGACCATCGCCCGACTCCCGGTCGACGACCGGACGCAGCGGACCGGGGGGTGGTGCGCCGTCCCTGCTGCGGGCGGATTCGAGCAGTTCGCCGAGCGACTTGGCCCCGATCGGCTCGCCCGATACGTGCGGCACCATCACCAGCGCGACATCACCGATCTTGCGGTGCAGACCGTCGAGCACCGCCTGCTGCTGGGAGATCCGCTCCGAGTACCAGTCGAAGGCCGGGTGCGCGGGCAGATTGCGGTACTCGAACGAATCATCCTGCACCAGAACCTGATTGACGATCAGCTCGGCAACCTGGACCCCCATCAGCGACAACGAGCCGAGGGTGCGCACCGCCTCCGCCGCGACCACGCGCTCCGGCGTCATGACCAGATGGGCGCACACCCGCGCACCGTCGACGAGCAGGGTGCTCAGCCGTTCCGTTCCGGCACCGATCCGTTCGAGCAGGCCCACCATCGCCGCCGACCGGGCGTCGTCGGCGCTGGACAGCCGGCGATGCCTGGGCCAGGCCCGCTCCAGATACAGCGAGAAGGCGGCCGGCAACGTCAGCATCCGCATCGCGTCGGCGGTGGAGGCGCAGTCGACCACCACCAGGTCCCATCTGCCGGAGTTCGCCAGCTCCCCCACCTCGTGCAGGCCCAACACTTCCTGCACGCCCGGCAAGGCCGAAAGCTCTTCAGGCGCAATGTCTCCGACGTCGGAGTCGGGGAACCGGGCGGCCAGCGGGCCGGCGACTGCGCGCCAGCGTTCGGACAGCACCGCAAGGGTGTCGAGTGCCAGCGCATCCAGGGATCCGCCTCCGCAATCGGCGGTGTCGAGTTCGGCGAGCACCCGGGTCGGGGCCCGCCGACCGGTCGGGATGAGGTTGACGCCCAGCACGTCGCCGGTCGAGTGCGCCTGGTCGGTGGACACGACGAGAACCCGCATCCCGGCCCGTGCGGCGCGCACGGCCGTGGCGGTCGCCAATGTCGACTTCCCCACGCCGCCCTTGCCGACGAACAGACTGATCCGGGCCACCCCGGCGGGGTCGTCCGCGCCGGCGGCGGCCCTGCGCTCAGTCAGCCTCGACTCGTTTCTTCAGATCCTTCAGTGCGGTGTCCGTCAGACGCCGTTCAGCCTTTCGCTTCAGCAGACCGATCATCGGGATCATCAGGTCGACGGACAGCTCGTAGGTGACGTCGGTGCCAGATCCCTTCGGCGCCAAGCGGTATGCGCCGTCAAGCGACTTGAGCAGCGTGCTCGAGACCAGCGACCATGTCACAGACTTGTGGTCGGCGGGCCATTCGTAGGCGAGCACCATGTTGTCCTTGAGCACCGCGGCGTCGAGAAGAAGCCGGGCCACCTTCGGGTAGCCCTCGTCGTCGACCTCGAGAACCTCGGTCTCTTTGTATTCGGCGACCCAGTCCGGGTACGAGCCGATGTCGGCGATGACGTCCATCACCGTAGAAGGATCAGCATCGATGTAGATCGTCTGCGCCGTCTTGTCCGCCACTGGAACCTTCCCTGCCGTGGTCTGGTCGCTGGCCAGAAATCTACCCTCCTCGGACGGACTCTGACCGCCTTACTTCAGGCCAGCCGTGACACTCCGACCGGACGGTCCGCCTCCAGCCTGCGCTTGATCTCGAAGGCCATCTCCTTGCCCGCCACCCGCCTGCGGTGGTTCATCTTCGCCAGGTTCATCCTCGCCAAATCGTGCGCGGCCACCGCGGAGGGCTCGGCGTGCAGGAAGTAGTGCAGGATGACGCCGTCGAGCATCTGCTCCAGCCAGACCTCCATGGTGCCGGTCAGCGCGCCGGTCACCGTCCAGCGCTGGCCCTGCTCCCCACGGTCCTGCGCGACCACCAGCCGCAGGTCCGGCCACCAGCGCGACCAGCTCGCCTTGTCCGCGACAGCCTGCCCGACCGCCACCGGATCGGCGGCGATGAACGTCTCGTCGGCGATCTGGATGCTGTTCATGGCTGACAAGCTTCACATATGCGCAGACGCGCGCCCACCCCGGCCGACTAGGCTGGACGCCGCACTGCCGCATATGTCGAGAGGGCTCCATCGTGCGTGAGTTCAGCGTTCCCGCCTCGTTCACCGTGAGCGAGCGAGACAACGTCGCTTCGGTCGTCTACTCCCACGAACGCGACAATCCCGATCACGTGATCTTCCAGCGCCTTGTCAACGGCGCCTGGACGGACGTGACATGCCGGCAGGCCGCCCAGCAGATCCGCTCGGCCGCACAGGGGTTGATCGCCGAAGGCGTGCAGCCGGGTGACCGGGTCGCGGTGCTGTCCGCGACGCGCTACGAATGGGTGATCCTCGATTACGCGATCCTGTCGATCGGCGCGGTGACCGTCCCCATCTATGAGACCTCCTCACCGGATCAGGTGCGCTGGGTGCTGGAGGACTCCGGCGCGGTGCTGGCCTTCGTCGAGATCGAGGCGCACGCGCTGATGGTCAAGGAAATGCTCAACGAGTTGCCCGCGCTGCGCAAGGTCTCGGTCATCGACACCGCCGCGCCCGCCGCGCTGGAAGCACTGGCCCAGGCCGGCGCCTCGGTCGACCCCGCCGAGGTGGACCGCCGGCTCGCCGCGATCAAGAGCGCCGATCCGGCCACGCTCATCTACACCTCGGGCACCACCGGCCGCCCGAAGGGCTGCCAGCTGACCCACTCCAACCTCCTCTACGAGATCCGCGGGGCGACCGCTTGTTTCCCCACCCTGCTCCGCAAGGGTGAGCGCCTGCTGGTGTTCCTGCCGCTGGCGCACGTGCTGGCCCGCGCGCTGTCGATGACGGCGTTCGCCAACGGTGTCACCATCGGCTACACCAGCGACATCAAGAACCTGGTCCCGATGTTCGGCCAGTTCAAACCGACCGTGATCGTGTCTGTTCCGCGGGTTTTCGAAAAGGTCTACAACACCGCGGAGATGAACGCCCAGGACAGCGGGAAGGGAGCGATCTTCGCGAAGGCGGTGGAAACCGCCATCGAGTGGAGCAAGGCCCAGGACACCGGCGGTCCGGGCCTGGTGCTGCGGGCCAAGCACGCGCTGTTCGACCGGCTGGTCTACACCAAGCTGCGTGCGGCCACCGGCGGCAACTGCCGCGCGTCCATCTCCGGCGGGGCTCCTCTCGGCGCCCGCCTGGGCCACTTCTACCGGGGTATCGGCCTGACGATCTACGAGGGATACGGCCTCACCGAGACCAGCGCCGCGATCACCGCCAACCGCATCGGTGAGCTCAAGGTCGGCTCAGTCGGAAAGCTTCTGCCGGGCAACATCATGGCGATCGCCGACGACGGCGAACTGCTCGTCCGCGGCGGCGTGGTGTTCAACGGCTACTGGCGCAACGAGACCGCCACCAAGGAAGCGATCGTCAACGGCTGGTTCCACACCGGCGACCTGGGCAGCGTCGACGACGACGGGTTCCTGTCCATCGTGGGCCGCAAGAAGGAGATCATCGTGACGGCGGGCGGCAAGAACGTGGCCCCCGCGGTTCTGGAGGATCAGCTGCGCGCCCATCCGTTGATCAGTCAGGCCATGGCCGTCGGTGACGCCAAGCCGTTCGTCGGTGCGCTCATCGCCATCGACCCGGAGGCCTTCGAGATCTGGAAGCAGCACCACGGCAAGGCATCGGCCGCGTCCGTGGCCGACCTGATCGACGATCCGGACCTCGTCGGCGAGATCGACCTGGCCGTCAAGAACGCCAACCAGGCGGTGTCGAAGGCCGAGGCCATCCGCAAGTTCTGCATCCTGCCCGCCGACTTCACCGTGCTCACCGGCGAACTGACGCCGACTCTGAAGGTCAAGCGCAAGGTGGTCGCCGACAAGTTCGCCGACGAGATCGAGGGGCTCTACAGCACGGCTTAGAGCAGTCGCGCCAGACGCTCCGCCTGCCTGGTCCACCGCCAGTTGTCGACCACCCACTGCCGTCCCGCGGCACCCATCGCCGCGGCGCGGGCCGGGTCGGCCAGCAGGTCGCCGACGGCCGCCGCGATCGCCCCGACGTCCCATCCGTCGACCACGACGCCGGTCTGTCCGTCGACGACCGTCTCCGGCGCGCCGCCGGACCGCCCGGCCACCACCGGCACTCCGGTCGAGGACGCCTCCAGGTAGACGATCCCCAGCCCCTCGACGTCCAGGCCGGCCCCGCGGGTCCGGCAGGGCATCGCGAACACGTCGGCCATCGCGTGGTGTGCGGGCAGTTCATCGCCGGGCACACCGTCGGTGAACACCACGTGTTCGGCGACTCCGAAGGTGTGCGCGAGCCGGTGCAGCGCCGTGCGGTACGGGCCGCCCCCGACGATCACCAGCGCGGCGTCGGGAACCCGCTGACGGATCGCGGGCAGCGCCCGAATCAGCATGTCCTGGCCCTTGCGCGGCACCAGACGCGACACACACACCACCACCGGCCGGGTCCCGAGTCCGTAACGGGCCCGCAGTTCGGCGCGAGCGACCTCGTCAGGGACGAAACGATCGGTGTCCACACCGGGCGGCACGAGCTCCAGTGCCGCGCCGGGGCCGAACGCCGAGGCGAACCGCCCCCGCGTGTAGGAGCTGATGTAGGTGACGACGTCGGTGTCATTGCCGATGCGGCGCAACGCTGTTCGCGCCAGCGGCAGCATCGACCAGCCGACCTCGTGGCCATGGGTGCTGGCGATCACCCGCTGCGCGCCGGCGGCACGGGCCAGCGGCGCCAACAGGGCCAGCGGTGCCGCGGCGCCGAACCAGACGGTGTCGATGTCGCGTTCCTGGATCAGCCGGCGCATCCGCAGGGCGACGGTCGGCTCGGGAACCATCAGCGTGCCGGGGTGGCGGACCACCTCGTAACCGGTCGCTGCGGCCACGGCGTCGTAGTCCTCGGCGCCCTTCCACTTCGGCGCATACACCGTCAGGCGGTGCCCACCGGATTCCACGATGTGGCCGACGAGCGCCTCCAGGTAGGCCTGGATGCCACCGCGCCGCGGCGGATAGTCGTTGGTGACCAACAGGATCCGTCTCATCGCGCACCCGCGGGCAGATCGTCGCCGAGCACGTCGCGGATGGCGGTCGCGACGTCGGGATGGCCGGGCCCGCACGCCGCGACATACAGCGCCCGCAGCGTCGCGGCGCCGTGGGTTCCGGCCACGTAGGTCGCGAACTCCCACGCCCTGTCATAGGCCGCCGCCCGACCGGGACCCGGTGTGGTCAGCTCGGCGTCAGTCGGCGGCGTCGGCGCAACCGCGGGCGGCTCGGCCGGCGGGCGCGCGACAAAGTCCGCGACGCCCTCGGTGAGCCACACCGGGGCGTCGGCGGCGGTGTCGGCCCGGGCCGCGTAGTGAAACAGCTCGTGGCGCAGCACCATCCGCAGGTCGGCGTCATTCATCGCGCCGGCCGCCGGGGAGAACATGATGCGCTCGGCGGTGGTGGTGGCCGCGACGTCGGCGCTGCCACCGGCCAGCGTGGCGAACTGCTCGGCCGATCCGGCGACCACCACCGAGATGTCGGGGCGCCAGTCCGGGCCCCAGAACGCGGTGACCGCCTCCGCGGCGCCGGGCAGTTCAGCCGAGATCCGGGTGAGCAGGTCGTGGCCGCCCGCGGCGCCGAGATCGATGAGCTGGGCCGTGCGGCCGTCCGGCAACGCCGCCGCGACCGGAGCCGACAGGGTGTGGATCACCGGAGCGGCGACGCTGGGGCCGGCAGGGGGCGCCGCTGGACCACCGACCAGCAGTACCGCGCAGAGCAACTCCGCGCCCAGCACCGCCCCGACCCGGCGTCGAGCCGCGGCCCGGCGGCGAGCCGCGGGCCGCGAGGGCTCAGTACCTACGGACGTTGTAGATCGGCGCATTGTCCACCGGGGCGACCCGCACCGGTGTGCCGTAGGTGGACGCGTGCACCATCATCCCGTCGCCGATGTAGATGCCGACGTGCGACGCATCGGAGTAATAGGTGACAAGGTCACCCGGCTGCATCTGATCCCTGGACACCGGCTGGCCCCCGCGGGCCAGCGCCTGACTCGAATGCGGCAGCGAGATACCAGCCTGCTGGAAGGACCACATCACCAACCCGGAGCAGTCGAAGGCGCCGGGACCGGAGCCGCCCCACGAGTAGGGCGAACCGATACGGCTCAGCGCGGCCTGGATGACGGTGGTGGCCACCGGCGATCCGGGGGGCGCGACGTCGCCCGGCGGAATCGCCCCGAGGGCGGGAGGCGCGGGCGGTGTGGCCAGCACGGCCGGGTCCTGACCGGGCGCCGGCGGCACGGGCGCCGCGGCGGGCACCGGTGGCGGCGGCGGGGCGGCGGCGAGGGTCTCCCGCTGCTGCGGCGTCAAGGCCTCGTACTGAGCCTTGACGATCGCGATCTGGGTCTGCAGCTGGCTCTGCTTGGCCTGCAGCTCGGCACGTACCGCTGCTGCCTGCTCGGCCGCTGTCCTGGCTTCCGCGGCGGACGCGGCGGACGCCTGCTCGGCGACCTCGGCTTGGCGGCCGGCCTCGCGGAAGTTGGCCATCTGCGACTGCATCTCGGCGGCCATCACCCGCTGGACCGACATCTGGTCGATCAGCCCCTGCGGGGAGGACGCCGTCAGCATCGCGTCGAAGCCCGACGTACGGCCGCCCATGTACTGAGCCGCCGCCAGGCTGTCGACCTTGCGCTGGAAATCCGACAGCTGGGTCCTGGCCGCCTCCATCGCGGCCACATCGCTGACGTGCTTGGCGTCCGCGGCCTGCTGGATGGCGAGCTTGTTGTCGAGGTCGAGCTGAGCGGAGTGCATTGCCTCGGTGGTCTGCTCAGCCTGCCGTGACAGCTGATTCAGCTTTGCCAGCGCGTCTTCAGCGGGGTCGGCGTATGCCCCTCCGGCGAGCACCGCACCGAATAAAGCCATGCCGGCCATCGCACTGATGAAGGTTTGCCGAATACGACGGGACTTAGTGTGCGCGCGGTCGAGCCTCAAGATTTATGCGTCCTTCAATTGCCGTAACGAGCCACCCAGAACTGCTGTTAGGTCTCAAACAGGTTACGAAACGGCATCGGCCTTGTCCAACGGAAGCCGCAAATCTAACAGCCGACACCGCGACACGCGAAGGGCGCGCAGGCCGCGTGTCGTCAGGCCACCCCGGACCCGCCCTGACGGTGGATCGGAACCAGCCGCAGCCGCGGCGCCAAACCGACCTCGGCCAGCACCTCGAGTGCCCGCCGCTCGTCGACGCGCAGCGTTTCGGGAACGCCGAGCAGCACGCTGACCACGCAGTCCCGGCATCCGGGCCCGCGCACCGCGCAGTCGTCGCAGTCGATCTTCAAAGTCCCGGGGTCGGGGCGTTCGCCCGCCGGCCACTGCTCCTGTGCCATCGCACCTGTCCTTCCGATCGCAGTCGAGCGCACGGTATCGACGGCCTCCGACATTGATTCCGACAACCGTTTCGCACGGCGCCGCCTCGCCGCAGTTGTCACCCCGGGGACCTACGTTCAGCACATGGGTCAGCTCAGCTTCGCCGATGTCGATCCCACGGCTGACCCCACGCTGCGCGAGACCACCTTCGTCGTCGTCGACCTGGAGACCACCGGCGGGCGATCGTCCGGCGAGCGACACGACGAGATCACCGAGATCGGCGCAGTCAAGGTGCGCGGCGGCGAGATCCTGGGCGAGTTCGCCACTTTGGTCGATCCCGGGCGCGCGATCCCGCCACAGATCGTCGCGCTGACGGGCATCACCACGGCCATGGTGTACGACGCCCCGCGGATCGAGGCGGTACTCCCCTCTTTCCTCGAGTTCTGCCGGGGCGCCGTGCTGGTGGCGCACAATGCCGGATTCGACATCGGCTTCCTCCGCGCCGCCGCCGAGCGCCACCACCTGCCGTGGCCGAAACCGCCGGTGCTGTGCACCGTGGCGCTGGCCCGCCGGGTCCTCACCCGGGACGAGGCGCCCAGCGTGCGGCTTTCCGCGCTGGCCCAACTGTTCAGCGCCACAACCACCCCCACCCACCGCGCGCTCGACGACGCCCGCGCCACTGTCGACGTGCTGCACGGGCTCATCGAGCGCGTCGGCAACCAGGGCGTGCACACGTTCGCCGACCTGCGGGCCTACCTGCCGGATGTCACTCCCGCGCAACGCAGCAAGCGTCACCTCGCGCGGGCGATGCCACGCAGCCCGGGGGTGTACCTGTTCCGCGGCCCGTCCGAGGAGGTGCTCTACGTGGGCACCGCCGTCGATCTGCGCCGCCGGGTCTCCCAATACTTCAACGGCGCCGACCCGCGCACCCGCATCAAGGAGATGGCGTCCTTGGCCGTCAGGGTCGACCACGTCGAATGCGCCCACGAACTGGAAGCGGGTGTGCGCGAACTGCGGCTGCTGGCCGCACAGGCGCCGCCGTACAACCGACGGTCGAAATTCCCGCACCGGTGGTGGTGGGTGACTCTGACCGACGAGCCCTTCCCCCGGTTCTCCACAGTGCGCGCCCCGCGCAGTGACAGCGCGGTGGGCCCGTTCCGGTCCCGGGCCGATGCGTCCGAGGCCGCGGCGCTGATGGCCCGCTTCACCGGGGTGCGCACCTGCACCAAGCGGCTCGGCCGCACCGCCGTGCACGGGCCGGCCTGCCCGGAGCGCGAGGTCTCCCCGTGTCCGGCGCTGCGCGGCACCGACGCCGACGCGTACGCCGCGGCGGCCCGGAATGCGCTCGCACTCATGGACGGCCGGTGCGGCCGGGCCCTTGAGGCGGCCCTGGCCCACATCGCCGAGCTGTCCGGACGGAACCGGTACGAGACGGCCGCGCGCCTGCGCGACCACACCGCCGCCACGATCGATGCGCTGTGGCGAGGCCAGCGACTTCGGGCCCTGTCGGCGATCGGCGAACTGGTGGCCGCCAGACCGGACGGCGGCGGTGGCTGGCATCTCGCGGTGATCCGGCACGGCCAGCTCGCCGCGGCCGGAGGGGCCGCCCGCGGGGTTCCGCCGATGCCCGTGGTGGACGCGCTCACCGCGTCCGCCCAAGCGATCCTGCCTGCTCCGGGACCGCTCGGCGGAGCGCTGGTCGAGGAGACGGGCCTGATCGCGCGCTGGCTCACTCAGCCCGGCGTGCGGATCGTGCGAACCGACACCGGCTACTGCACACCGTTGGCCGCGGCCGGACGCTTCGCGGCGTGGGCCGCCGCCGCGCGCTCGGCGCGGGCCGCCGCCGAACAGCTCGCCGAACAGTTCGGCGGGCCGGAGCTTCGCCGCTCAGAGACTCTGGGTGAACCGCACCCAACGCGCGAGCAGCTCTTCGGCCGCCCCGGAGTCGATCGCCTCCTTCGCCCGCGCGAGCCCGGACTCCCAGGCCGGAACCCACTTGGCGTCGCTGGATAGCCCGGCGTGAGCGACCATCGCGCCGGCGGCATTGAGCACGACGGCATCGCGCACCGGCCCCTTGGCGCCGCTGAGCACCGCGCGGGCCGACGCCGCGTTGGCCTCGGCGTCACCGCCGACGAGTTCGGAGATGTCGGCCCGGGCGAAGCCGAACGCGGCCGGGTCGAACGTCAATCGCTCCACCGTGCCGGCCTGCACCCGCCAGATCGTGCTCGTCGTGGTGGTGGTCAGCTCGTCGAGCCCGTCGTCACCGTGCACCACCAGCACGCTGGAGCCGCGGGTGGCGTATACCCCCGCCATCACCTCGGCCAGGTCGCCCCAGGCGCAACCGATCAGGCCTGCCCGCGGGGCGGCCGGGTTGGTCAAGGGCCCCAGCAGGTTGAACACCGTCGGCACACCGATCTCACGGCGCACCACGCCGGCATGCTTGTACGACGGATGGAACTGCGGGGCGAACGCGAAGCCGATGCCGACCTCGGCCACGCACCGCGCGACGTCCTCGGGACCCAGATCGATCCGTACCCCGAGCGCCTCGAGCGTGTCCGCTCCGCCCGACAGCGACGACGCGGCCCGGTTCCCGTGCTTGACCACGGGCACGCCGGCTGCGGCCACCACGATCGAGGCCATGGTGGACAGGTTCACGGTGTTGGCGCCGTCACCGCCGGTGCCGACGATGTCCACGGTCGCGTTGCCGATCGTGTCGGTCGGCACCCGGCGGGCGTGCTTGAGCATGATGTCGGCCAGCTCGGTCACCTCGGCCGACGTGGGCCGCTTCATCTTCATCGAAACCGCGAACGCGGCGATCTGCGCCGGGGTTGCGGTCCCGGTCATGATCTGGTCCATCGCCCAGGCTGTCTGCCCCGCCAGCAACCCCTGACCCGTCGTCAGTCTGCCCAGGATCATCGGCCAGGTAGGAGCGCTCCGGGAGACGTCGGAAGCCGATGTGGAATGGGGCGCAGGGGTAGTCACAGAAGTGATTATGACGAATTGCCTGACCCGGGTGGAGTTCGACAACTACAAAGCGTCATACTTGCTCTCGTGACGAGCGCTGTAGGAACCTCCGGAACCGCCATCACCTCGCGCGTTCATTCGCTGAACCGGCCGAACATGGTAAGTGTCGGCACCATCGTGTGGCTTTCCAGTGAGTTGATGTTCTTTGCTGGACTGTTCGCGATGTATTTCACGGCGCGCGCACAGGCACACGGCGACTGGCCGCCGGAGCCGACCGAACTGAATCTCGCTCTCGCCGTACCGGTGACGCTGGTGCTGATCGCGTCGTCGTTCACGTGCCAGATGGGCGTGTTCGCCGCCGAGCGCGGCGACGTATTCGGGCTCCGCCGCTGGTACACGCTCACGCTGGCGATGGGCACCTTCTTCGTGCTGGGCCAGGGCTATGAGTACCTGCACCTCGTCGAGCACGGAACCACAATCGCCGGCAGTGCCTATGGCACCGTCTTCTACCTGGCGACCGGCTTCCACGGCCTGCACGTCATCGGTGGTCTGATCGCGTTCGTCCTGCTGCTGTTGCGCACCCGGATGAGCAAGTTCACGCCCGCCCAGGCCACCGCGGCCATCGTCGTGTCCTACTACTGGCACTTCGTCGACATCGTGTGGATCGCTCTGTTCGCCGTCATCTACTTCGTCCGATGACCGGCGAGCCGGAACGTTCGACGACGTCACAGCCCAACGAGCGGATGAGAAGGGGTTCGATGACCAGCAAGTCACGCGGTGCCGGACGGCCGGCGACGGTTCGCCGGCGGCGGCTGCGCCGACGCGTCACGGCGGCACTGCTGCTGCTGAGCGGATTGGTGATGGCCGGTGGCCTGGCGGCTACGTTGACTCCGTCACCACAGGTCGCGGTCGCCGATGAATCGGCGTCGGCGATGCTGCGCACTGGTCAACAGCTCTACGAGACCTCCTGCGTGTCGTGCCACGGCGTGAATCTGCAGGGTGTCGCCGATCGCGGCCCGAGCCTGATCGGCGTCGGCGAGGCGGCGGTGTACTTCCAGGTGTCCACCGGCCGTATGCCGGCGATGCGCGGCGAGGCGCAGGCCCCGGCCAAGCCGCGGCAGTTCGACGAGGCACAGACCGACGCGCTCGGCGCCTACATCCAGGCCAACGGCGGCGGACCCGTCGTCCCGCGCGACGAGAATGGCCAGATCGCGTCTCACTCGCTGATCGGTAACGACGTGGCCCGCGGCGGTGATCTGTTCCGCCTCAACTGCGCGTCGTGCCACAACTTCACGGGCAAGGGCGGCGCGCTCTCGTCCGGCAAGTACGCCCCCGACCTCGGTGACGCCAACGAGGCCCAGATCTACACCGCGATGCTGACCGGTCCGCAGAACATGCCGAAATTCTCCGACCGCCAGCTGTCCCCTGAAGAGAAGCGCGACATCGTCGCCTACGTCCGCGAAGCAGCCGAGACGCCCACACCCGGCGGGCTCGGACTGGGCGGCTTCGGACCGACGTCCGAAGGCATGGTCGCGTGGATCGTCGGCATGGTGGCCATCATCGCCGCCGCTCTCTGGATCGGAGCACGGGCATGAGTGACGCGCACGACGACGTGAGGGGCACCGACGTCCCCGGCCACAAGGGCGAACCGGGGCAGCCCACCGACGCCGAACTGGCAAAGATGACGCAGGAAGAACTGCTCGAACTGGGCGGCAAGCTCGACGGCGTCGAGATCGTTCACAAGGAGCCGCGCTGGCCGGTGCCCGGCACCAAGGCCGAGAAGCGCGCCGAACGCACCGTCGCGTACTGGTTTCTGCTGGCCGGTTTCTCCGGCCTCGCACTGCTGCTGATCTTCCTGTTCTGGCCGTGGGAGTACAAGCCCTACGGTTCCGACGGCGAATTCCTGTACTCGTTGACCACCCCGCTCTACGGTCTGACCTTCGGGCTGTCGGTGCTGGCCATCGGTATCGGCGCGGTGCTGTTCCAGAAAAAGTTCATCCCCGAGGAGATCTCGGTCCAGGAGCGCCACGACGGCCGCTCCCCCGAGATCCACCGCAAGACCATCGCGGCCAACCTCGGTGACGCGCTCGACGGCTCGACCATCAAGCGCCGCAAGCTGATCGGCCTGTCGCTGGGCATCGGCTTCGGCGCGTTCGGAGCGGGCACGCTTGTGGCCTTCATCGGCGGGCTCATCAAGAACCCGTGGAAGCCCGTCGTTCCGACCGCGGAGGGCCCCAAGGCAGTGCTGTGGACCTCGGGCTGGACGCCGCGCTTCGAGGGCGAGACCATCTATCTGGCCCGCGCGACCGGCAAGCCCGGCGAGTCCCCGTTCGTCAAGATGCGTCCCGAGGACATCGATGCCGGCGGCATGGAGACCGTGTACCCGTGGCGTGAATCCGACGGTGACGGAACGACTGTCGAGTCCGAGCACCACATTTTCGAGATCTCGATGGGCGTGCGCAACCCGGTGATGCTGATCCGCATCAAGCCCGCGGACATGTCCCGGGTGGTCAAGCGCCGCGGCCAGGAGAGCTTCAACTTCGGCGAGTTGTTCGCCTACACGAAGGTGTGCTCGCACCTGGGCTGCCCGTCCTCGCTGTACGAGCAGCAGACCTACCGCATTCTGTGCCCGTGTCACCAGTCGCAGTTCGACGCGTTGCACTTCGCCAAGCCGATCTTCGGTCCGGCGGCCCGTGCGCTCGCGCAGCTGCCGATCACCATTGATCAAGAGGGCTACCTGGTCGCCAACGGCGACTTCATCGAACCCGTCGGACCGGCATTCTGGGAGCGGAAGTCATGAGCCCACGTCTAGACGCAGCCACGATCGCGGCCAGGCAGGGTGACGCGATCGACTCGCGGTATCACCCGTCGGCTGCGGTGCGCCGGCAGCTCAACAAGGTCTTCCCCACGCACTGGTCGTTCCTGCTGGGCGAGATCGCGATGTACAGCTTCATCGTGCTGCTCATCACGGGCGTTTACCTGACGCTGTTCTTCGATCCGTCGATGGCGCACGTCACCTATGACGGCGTGTACCAGCCGCTGCGCGGGGTCGGCATGTCCCGCGCCTACGAGACGACGCTGGACATCAGCTTCGAGGTGCGCGGCGGCCTGTTCGTCCGTCAGGTCCACCACTGGGCGGCGCTGCTGTTCGCCGCGTCCATCATGGTCCACCTGGCCCGTGTCTTCTTCACCGGCGCGTTCCGTCGCCCGCGTGAGGCGAACTGGGTGATCGGCTCGCTGCTGCTGATCCTGGCCATGTTCGAAGGCTTCTTCGGGTATTCGCTGCCCGACGACCTGCTCTCGGGCACCGGCATCCGCGCCGCGCTGTCGGGCATCACGATGGGCATCCCGATCGTCGGCACCTGGATGCACTGGGCGCTGTTCGGCGGCGACTTCCCCGGCGAGATCCTGATCCCCCGCCTCTATGCGCTGCACATTCTGCTGATTCCGGGAATCATCCTGGCGCTCATCGGTGTTCACCTCGCGTTGGTCTGGTTCCAGAAGCACACGCAGTTCCCCGGCCCCGGCCGCACCGAGACCAACGTCGTCGGCGTGCGCGTCATGCCGGTGTTCGCGATCAAGTCTGGTGCGTTCTTCGCGGTGACGGTCGGCATCCTCGGTCTGATGGGCGGTCTGTTCCAGATCAACCCGGTCTGGGTGTTGGGCCCCTACAAGCCGTCCCAGGTGTCGGCGGGAAGTCAGCCGGACTTCTACATGATGTGGACGGACGGCCTGATCCGGTTGTGGCCGGCCTGGGAGTTCTACCCGTTCGGTCACACCATCCCGCAGGGCGTGTGGGTGGCTGTGGGCATGGGTCTGATCTTCACGCTGCTGGCCGCGTACCCGTTCCTGGAGAAGAAGCTGAGCGGGGACGACGCGCACCACAACCTATTGCAGCGCCCGCGTGACGCACCGACCCGCACCGCGGTGGGCGCCGCCGCGATCGCGTTCTACATCGTGCTGACCTTCGCGTGTATGAACGACATCATCGCGCTGAAGTTCCACATCTCGCTCAATGCGACGACGTGGATCGGCCGCGTCGGCATGGTGGTGCTTCCCGCGATCGTGTACTTCGTCGCCTACCGCTGGGCGGTGGCGCTGCAGCGCAGCGACCGCGAGGTGCTCGAGCACGGCGTCGAGACCGGCATCATCAAGCGGCTGCCGCACGGCGCGTACGTCGAGCTGCACCAGCCGCTGGGTCCTGTCGACGAGCATGGTCATCCGATTCCGCTGCAGTACCAGGGCGCCGCCCTGCCGAAGCGGATGAACAAGCTGGGATCGGCGGGCGCCCCGGGCACCGGCAGCTTCCTGCGGGGCGACCCGCTGTCCGAGCACGAGGCGCTCACCGAGGCGGCGCACGCGTCCGAGCATCGCGCGCTGACCGCACTGCGGGAGCACCAGGAGCGCAGCTCCGGCAACGGCTCCTCGAACGGATCGTCCAACGGACACCACTGACGAGCCGCGAAGCACGAAGATCCGCCCCCAGCCGCAAGGCTGGGGGCGGATCTTTTTGTGTGAGCTGTCGGCCGAAGAGGGCCGGTTCGTCCCGGGCCCTCCCCCGCCCCACCCGTCACACGCATTCACCCTCTGCAGACAAAGCGCGAGAAGACCACTGCAGAAAGCAGATTCGTGTGACCCCCGAGACTCCCGCAGCCGTCCGCGTCTTCGCCCGGGCCGGCTCAGCTTTCGGTGGCGGAGCGCAGCTCGCGCAGGAAGTACCACGGGAGCGCGCACATCCCGACGGTGACGGCGCCGGCGAGGCCGTACAGCACCCATGCCGCAGTGTCGCTGTCGACGGCTATCAGATAGGTCGCCGCCGAGATCAGCAGCGTCGCAACGCCCATCGCGGCCGCGATCGATGCGGTGCACCGCAGGTACATCTGGTCGGTCACCGGCGAACTCGCCGCCGAGGACCCCGGCATCGTCGGCAACGGACCGCTCGTTTCGACGGGGCGCGCGACGCGCAGTTTCTCCGTCGGTGCGTCCAGCCCGCGCACCGGCGGCGGTGCGCTCTCGGCACGCGGTGCCGGCGCGGGCACGGCCTCCGATTCGGTCGTCCGCCGGGCACGCAGCAGCAGCGGCACAGCCGCCACGATCACCGCCGCAGACACCCCGATGATCGTGTACAGCACCCACGGGGTCCCGGACCCCCCTGCGGACTGCGCATGGCCTCGCGCGAGGTCGACCAAGGCCACGACGGCGGCGACCGCGGCACCCAGCGCGGCCAACCACACCACGGCACAGCCGCCCAGCAGCAGGCGATCCGTGCGATCGAGTGTGGCGACGTCGAGGCCCGGCCGGGTCCGGGTGGTGTCGGTGAGGTTCGTCATCTGCGGTCTGCGGCCTAACAGCTGGTCTGTGCGGCGTTGCTGGTGTTGGACGACAACACCGTTCCGTCGCTTGTCGTGATTGAGCAGTTCAGCCGGCTGACCAGAAACAGGCTCGAAGCCTGAACCGAGCCGACCTCGGACTGGGAGATCGGGGTGACCGTCAACGACCACGGGATGTAGACGTTGCGCTGCGTACGGCTGCGACCCGACGCGTCGATGTAGGTGACGGTGATGATGTCGCCCGGCGCCTTCGTCCCGGTCACCGAGTAGGTGACCTGACGCGGTCCCGACCGCGTCGTGGTCGGAGGCGGCGGCGGTGCCGGTTCCTCCGTGGTCGGAGGCGGCGGAGGCGGCGCCTCCGTGGTGGCCGGCGGTGGAGGAGGCGGCGGCTCGGTGACCGTGACGGTCTCAGGTGGTGGCGGCGGGGGCGGAGCCTCTTCCGAGGTCGGAGGCGGCGGGGGCGGCGGCGGCTCGGTCGTGGTGAACTCGTCCTGCACCGGGGGCACCGATTCGGTGGTCGTCGTGGTCGGTGTCGCCAGGTTGTCGGTCTCGGTGCGTGTCACCAGCACCGACACGGACACGACCAGCGCGATCGCGGCAACGATCGCAACCACCCCGACCACCCACGGCCATCGGGGCGGCGGCGCCTGCTCGACGTCCACGTTTGCGTCGTAGCTGTCGTAGTCGTACAACGATGCGTCCGCCGGCACGTAGGGCGGACTGACGAACTGTTCGGATTCCGGCGCCGAATAGGCCCGAGAATAGAAGTCGGTCTGACCGGTATCGGGATTGTCGGCGGTGGGTTCGTCCGGGGTGGGCTGGCCAGCCGGCTCCTCACCTGGGAGGCCAGAGCTGCCAGAGTCCTGCCCGGGAGGATTCGGCCCGCTCATCTACGTCTATCCTTTTCGACTGCTTCTCCGGCGCGGTGGTCGCCGTGGCGGCTCATGGCGCCTCGGCAACACTACCCAACGGCAGCACCCGATCGGATGGCTCGACGCGTGTTGCGGGTGAACTCATGCCCTGATTGTGACCTTGACGCCGGGGCGGTGGTCAGTGCTTCTCCGGGCCCCAGTGGTACTCGAAGACCAGACCCGACACGGTCACCAGGATGAAGCAGACGCCGGCGATGATCAGCCACGGCAGCCACATCGCCAGCCCGACTGCAGCGACCGATCCGGACAGCGCGATGAAGATCGGCCACCAGCTGTGCGGGCTGAAGAAACCGAGCTCTCCGGCGCCGTCGGCGATCTCGGCGTCCTCGTAGTCCTCGGGCCGGGTGTCGAGGCGGCGCGCGACGAACCGGAAGAACGTGCCGACGATTAGCGAAAGGCCCGTGGTGAGCGCCAGCGCGGTGCTGCCGGCCCACTCGATACCGCCCTGGGCGAACATATAGGTCAGCACGACGTACACCACGGTGCACAGCGCGAAGAACGCCGTCAGGAACTCGAACAACCTGGCTTCGATGTGCATCTGCTGTCCTTACCTGCTCGCCTGGGGCAGCTCGGGTGCTCCCTCACCGCGACGGGTGTCGAAGGGTTTGGTGGTGACGGCCACCGGCGACTGATTGATCGCCTCCAACGCCTCGGCGTTGGTCTTGCCGGCACTGCGCTGATCGAGGTACGCCTTGAAGTCGTTGGGCTCCACCACACGCAGCTCGAAGTTCATCATCGCGTGGTAGGTGCCGCACATCTCGGTGCACCGACCGACGAACGCGCCGGTCTGGTTGATCTCGCTGATCTGGAAGACGTTGTCGGAGTTGTTCTCCTTGGGGTTGGGCAGCACGTCCCGCTTGAACAGGAACTCAGGCACCCAGAACCCATGGATGACGTCGGCCGAGGCGATCTGGAACTCGATCCGCTTGCCGACCGGCACCACCAGCACCGGGATCTCGGTGGAGGTCCCGATGGTCTCGATCTTGTCGAAGTTCAGGTAGGTACGGTCCTCGGGGTTCTTGCCGTAGATGGCGCCGACCTGCTCGATGCCGTGATCGTCCACGCCCTCGGGACGCGAGGTCATGGCCTCTTTGCGGGCGTTGTCCACGCCGTCGTAGGTCAGCGTGCCGTCGGCGAAATCGACCTTCTGGTAGCCGAACTTCCAGTTCCACTGGAACGCCGTGACGTCGATCACGACCTCAGGGTTGTCTTCCTTGTTCAGCATCCGCTCCTGCACCACCACGGTGAAGTAGAAGAGCACCGAAATGATGATGAACGGGATCACCGTCAGCGTCAGCTCCAGCGGCATGTTGTAGCCAAACTGGCGGGGCAACTCGGTGTCGCCCTTCTTCTTCCGGTGGAAGGCCATCGTCCACAACAGCAGGATGTAGACGATCGCGCCGACGACGAACGCGGCGATCACCGAACCGATCCACAATTCGCGGTTCAGGTGTGCTTCCGGGGTGATGCCGTTGGGCCAGCCGAGGCCGAGCACCTCCGACCAACTGCACCCGCTGAGTAGCACCGCCGTCCCGCCCAGAAGCAGCGACAATGCCACCAACTTAGGACCGCGAGCGGACACGTTGGCGCCTCCTACTAAGTCGTTAAACCGGCGGCCGGTCAGACGGCTGCATCGAATACTACGCAGCGTAGACCACGCCCTCGACCGCACGCGAAGGGACCGGTGGATGTGGGCACGTGCCGATCTCTGCACGCACTCCGCAACAGGCATACTGGCGCGGTGTGCGGACTTCTGGCGCTGGTCACCGACCCTTCCTCTGAGGTATCCCCCACCACCGTCGATGCCGTGTCCGGAGCGACCGCCCAGATGCGGCACCGCGGCCCGGACGAGCCCGGCACCTGGCACGACGGCCGCGTGGTGCTCGGTTTCAACCGGCTCTCGATCATCGACATCGCACACAGCCACCAGCCGCTGCGGTGGGGGCCGCCGGAGGCGCCGGAGCGCTACACGCTGGTGTTCAACGGCGAAATCTACAACTACCTGGAACTGCGGGACGCGCTGCGGTCCGAGTTCGGCGCGGAGTTCCACACCGACGGTGACGGCGAGGCCATCGTGGTGGCCTACCACCACTGGGGCGCCGAAGCGCTGACCCGGCTGCGCGGCATGTTCGCGTTCGCGCTGTGGGACAGCGTCACACAGGAACTGTTCTGCGCCAGGGACCCCTTCGGCATCAAACCGCTCTACATGGCGACCGGCCCCGGCGGCACCGTCGTCGGCAGCGAGAAGAAATGCCTGCTGGAGGTCGCCGACCGGCTCGGGATCGATCTCGGTATCGACGAGCGAGCCGTTGAGCACTACACCGTGTTGCAGTACGTCCCCGAACCCGAGACGCTGCACCGCGGCATCCGCAGGCTGGAATCGGGCAGTTCGGCTGTGATCCGGCCGGGCGCCGGCCCGGAGGTGACGCGTTACTTCAAGCCGCGGTTCGACGCGGTGGCATTCCGGCCGGGAACAGAGCAGTCCCGCTACGACGAGATCACCGCCGCGCTCGAGGACTCGGTGGCCAAGCACATGCGTGCCGATGTGACGGTGGGTGCGTTCCTGTCCGGCGGTATCGACTCGACCGCGATCGCGGCGCTGGCGATGCGGCACAACCCGCGGCTGATCACGTTCACCACCGGCTTCGAACGGGAGGGGTTCTCCGAGGTCGACGTCGCGGTCGCATCGGCCGAAGCGATCGGCGCCCGCCACGTCACCAAGGTGGTCAGCCAGCAGGAGTTCGTCGCGGCGCTGCCCGAGATCGTCTGGTATCTCGACGAACCCGTCGCCGACCCGGCGCTGGTCCCGCTGTACTTCATCGCCCGGGAGGCCCGTAAACACGTCAAGGTGGTGCTCTCCGGCGAGGGCGCCGACGAGCTGTTCGGCGGCTACACGATCTATCGGGAACCGTTGTCGCTCAAGGCTTTCGACTACCTTCCCCGCGGCCTGCGCAAGTCGGTGGGCCGGATGGCCGGCCCGTTGCCCGAGGGTCTGCGCGGCAAGAGCCTGCTGCACCGCGGATCCTTGACGCTCGAGGAGCGCTATTACGGCAACGCGCGCAGCTTCTCGGACGCGCAGCTGCGCGCGGTGCTGCCGCGGTTCCGCCCGGAATGGGTGCACACCGATGTGACGGCGCCGGTGTACGCCCAGTCACAGGGCTGGGACCCGGTGGCGCGGATGCAGCACATCGATCTGTTCACCTGGCTGCGCGGCGACATCCTGGTCAAGGCGGACAAGATGACGATGGCCAACTCGCTGGAGTTGCGGGTGCCGTTCCTGGATCCCGAGGTGTTCGCGGTCGCGTCGAGGCTGCCGTACGACCAGAAGATCACCCGGTCGACGACGAAGTACGCATTGCGTCGCGCGCTCGAACCTATCGTTCCCGCGCACGTGCTCAACCGCCCGAAACTGGGCTTCCCGGTGCCGATCCGGCACTGGCTGCGCTCCGGCGAGCTGCTCGACTGGGCGCACGGGATGGTCGGCACGTCCGGCGCGGGCGATTTCGTCGATCTCGCCGCGGTCCGCTCCATGCTCGACGAACACCGCAGCGGCACCACCGACCACAGCCGCCGGCTGTGGACCATGCTGATCTTCATGCTGTGGTACGGGATCTTCGTCGACAAGAGCGTGACCCCGCAGATCAGCGAGCCGACCTACCCCGTACAGCTTTAGGCGCTAAAGCGCCTCTGAGGGCTCTGTCGGCGCTAAAGCGCCTCGGCGATCTCCCGGGCAGCTTCAGCCCCATACGCGTCCGAGAGGCGCTCCACGGCCGACTCCTTGTGCCAGCTCCACTCCTGCGGACCCGGGGCCTCCAGCACCAGCGTGGCCACCAGAGAGGCCAGCTGGGCCGCGCGCTCCAGCGACAGCCCGGCGTCACGGCCGGTCAGGAAGCCGGCGCGGAACGCGTCGCCGATCCCGGTCGGATCCTCCTTGTGGGTCTCGGGCACCACGTCGACGTGCACGAAGGTTCCGTCGCGACCCACGAGGTCCACGCCCTTCTCACCCAGGGTGGTGACGCGCAGCTGGATCTGGCTCATCACCTCTGCCTCCGACCAGCCGGACTTCTGCAGCAGCAGATCCCACTCGTAGTCGTTGGTGAACAGGTAGCTCGCGCCGTTGATCAGATTGCGGATCTCCTGCCCCGACAGCCGCGCCAACTGCTGGCTGGGGTCGGCCGCGAACGCCAGGCCGAGCGTGCGGCACTCCTCGGTGTAGAGGAACATCGCCTCCGGGTCGTTGGCTCCGATGATCACCAGATCCGGTGTGCCCGTTTGCTTCACGACGTCGGCAAGCTTGATGTTGCGAGCCTCCGACATCGCCCCCGGGTAGAAGGACGCGATCTGGGCCATGTCCTCGTCGGTGGTGCACACGAACCGCGCCGTGTAGGCGCTCTGTGACACGAGCACGCTGTCGCAGTTCACACCGTGCGCGGTGAGCCACTGCCGGTAGTCGTCGAAGTCTTCCCCGACCGCTCCGATCAGCAGCGGGCTTCCGCCGAGCACGCCCATCGCGAACGCCATGTTCCCGGCGACGCCGCCGCGATGCATGACGAGATCGTCGACGAGGAAACTCAACGAGACCTTCTGCAGGTGGTCGGCCAGCAGCTGTTCGGAGAACTTCCCCGGAAAGCGCATCAGATGGTCGGTCGCTATCGATCCGGTCACCGCAATGGTCACGCAGTCCCACCCTTCGTGTTCATGAGCATTTCAGCCTAGTGTCGAGCACTCCGGCGGGCAGATCTCGGCCCCGTCCTGGCCTCGCTGTCGGCAGGGTCACCCCGGCCAGGTGCGCTAACCTGCCTATAAGTGCCTGCCCGGTCACTGTAGATGCCGCAGGATCCGATCGACTTCCCCGGGAGCAAATCTATGACTGGTCCGTACCCGCCCCAATACGGCGCAGGACCAGCAGGCCCGCAGATGTATCCGGAGGGTTATCCGCCGCCGACCTACCCGGCGATGGGGACTCCCTATCCCGAGGCCGGCCCGGCGGCGTCCTATCCGGGCCCGCTGCCGCCGCCGGTGCAGTACCCCAAGCGCAGGCGCCCCTGGATCGTCGCCGCCGTCGCGGTGGTGGCGGTCGTCGGGCTCGTCGCGGTGATCGCCGCGGTGGCGCTGACCGGCCGGCGCGACGACGCCGGCTCCTCCGGCGCCCTCACCGAGGCGACGGCCAAGACCGCGATCCAGGACTATCTGGACGCGCTGACCAACGGCGACGACGAGACCGTGGCGCGGCACACCTTGTGCGGCCTGTTCGACGCGGTCAAGGAACGGCGCTCTGATCTGGCGCTGGCCAACCTGTCCAGCGACGCGTTCCGTAAGCAGTACGACAGCGCCGAGGTGACCGCGATCGACAAGATGGTGCTGTCCTCACCGACCCAGGCACAGGTGCTGTTCACGATGCGGGTGGTCCCGGCCAGCGGCTCGTCGCGCACGCAGCCCCAGGAGGCCGACGAGCAGGCCGTTGCGCAGCTGCTGTCGGTCGATGACGAGGTGTTGGTGTGCTCCTACCTGCCGCGCACGGCAGGTCAGTACTGATCGATCCGGTGCCGGCTCAGTTGAACGAGTCGCCGCACGCGCACGAACCGGTGGCGTTCGGGTTGTCGATGGTGAAGCCCTGCTTCTCGATCGTGTCCACGAAGTCGATGGTGGCGCCCTGCACATAGGGGGCGCTCATGCGGTCGACCGTGAGCTCGACGCCGTTGAAGTCGACGGTCAGGTCGCCGTCGAGGGTGCGGTCGTCGAAGAAGAGGTTGTAGCGCAGACCTGCGCACCCGCCGGGCTGCACAGCGATCCGCAGCGCCAGGTCGTCACGACCCTCCTGGTCGAGCAGAGCCTTCGCCTTGGCGGCCGCGGCATCGGTCAGAGTCACGCCGTGTTGGGCGTCGGTGGCCTGACCTGCCTGCACTGCCGAATCGTCCTGAACAGTCATGAAATCTCCCGTGTGGATGTTCGTGGAAGGGGCCCGCGGTTTGGCCGAGGTGGCCATGCGAGGTCTGACCCCATTGACTCAACGGTACCCCGTTCCCCCGCTATTCCCCATCTATCCCCAGCTTCCCGCGACGTCCGCGGCGAGACCGGTCAACTGGTCGGCCGCGTCCTCGATGGCACGCTGGACGGATCCCGCGTACTCGGCCACGGAGCGGGCCGTCTCGATACCCGCCGCCTGCAGCGAGGCATGGTCCAGCGTGACCTGCCCGGCCAGCACCAGCACCGGAATCCGGTGCGCCTGCGCGCTCGCTGCCAGGGCACTGACCACCTTGCCGTGCAGCGACTGGTCGTCGAAGCGGCCTTCCCCGGTGATGACCAGGTCGGCGGCGGCCACGTCGGCGTCGAGCCCGGTGTGCTCGGCGATGATCGCCGCGCCCGATTCGCGCCTACCCCCGAGCGCCAGCAGTGCGGCGCCGATACCTCCGGCGGCGCCGGCACCCGGTTCGTCACGGATCGAGCGCCCCGCCGCGGCATCGAGGTGACGCGCCCAGTCCGTCAGCCGCTGTTCGAGGACGACGACGGTGTCCGGGTCGGCGCCCTTCTGCGGACCGAACACCGCGGCCGCCCCCCGAGGCCCGAGCAGGGGATGTTCGACGTCGCTGGCGGCGATCAGCTCGACATCGGAGAGCAGCTTGCGGGCGGCGTCCAGCCCGCCGAGGGCCTCGACCATCCCCCGGCCGCCGTCGGTGCAGCCGCTGCCGCCGAGTCCGACGACGATACGGCGCGCGCCCGCGGCGTACGCCGCGGCGATCAGCTGACCGACCCCGCTGCTGTGCGCCGCCAACGCGGTGCGGACCGTCGGCGGCCCGCCGAGCAGGGCGAGCCCGCAGGCCTGCGCGCATTCGATATACGCGGTGACCGGCGGGCCGCCGTCGAAGACCCACTGCGCCTCGACCTCGGCGTCCAGCGGGCCTGCCACCGTCGTCGTCCGCGTGTCCCCCAGCCGGCCGGCCAGCACCTCGACGAACCCGGGCCCGCCGTCGGACTGCGGGGCCAGGGTCAGCGCATCCGCCGGACGCGCCCGCCGCCAGCCGTCGGCGATGGCCCGGGCGGCCTGCACAGCGGTGAGGCTGTCGCCGAAACAGTCGGGCGCGATGAGAATGCTTGCCACCACGGCAGACTATGGCCTGTCCGCGGGCCCCGCAGGTCGCGCGGATTGGGTCGCCCGGCGGCCGAGAAGTAACCTGGCAGTCGTGAAACTGCTGGGCCGTAAGAACGACGACTCCGGGGATCCCCGCGACTCTGCGCCCTCCGCCGACCAGCGCGCCGACGCGGCCGCAGCCGAGCGGGCCGGGACGGCGCCCAAGGGCAAGCCGACACCGAAGCGCAACCAGGCGGCCCGCCGGCGCGGCCCGGTCGCGCCGGCGCCGATGACGGCCGCCGAGGCGCGGAAGCGCCGCAAGGAGATGCGCGGGCCGAAGCTGTCCCGCGAGGAGCGCAAGGCCGAGCGCCTTGAGCGCCGGGCCGACATGTCCGAGCGCCGGGCACGGATGATGGCCGGTGAGGACGCCTACCTGCTCCCCCGCGACCGTGGCCCGGTGCGCCGGTACGTGCGTGACGTGGTCGATGCGCGACGCAACCTGCTCGGCTTGTTCATGCCGTCGGCCCTGTTTCTGATTTTCGTGATGCTGGCCGTGCCCTCGGTCCAGGTGCAGGCGTTCCTGTCGCCGGCGATGCTGGTTCTGGTGCTGATCATGGTGATCGACGGGTTCTTCCTGGGCCGCAAGGTGAACCGGATGGCCGACGAGAAGTTCCCGGGCAACACCGAGACCGGCTGGAAGCTCGGTTTCTACGCCGCCAGCCGCGCCTCTCAGCTGCGCCGTATGCGTGCGCCGCGGCCGCAGGTCGAGCGCGGCACCCGCGTTGCGTGACGCCGGAGGTGGCGTACTTTCCTGAGATCGCCGCGCCTGACGCCGACGCCGCCGCGGCCGCGCGGGCCCGGCAGTCCACGCTCACCAAACCGACGGGCGCGCTCGGCCGGCTCGAAGACCTGTCGATCTGGGTCGCGGCATGCCAAGGCGTCTGTCCGCCAAGGCAATTCGATCGGGCCCGGGTGGTGGTTTTCGCCGGCGACCACGGTGTCGCCGCGGCCGGCGTGTCGGCCTATCCCGCCGAGGTGACCGCGGCGATGGCGGCGAACATCGCCGCCGGCGGCGCCGCGGTGAACGTGCTGGCCGACGTCGCCGGTGCCGGGGTGCGGGTCGTCGACATGGCCGTCGACACCGACGAGCCGCTGACGGAGGCGATCGGCGCCGACAAGATCCGGCGCTCCAGCGGCAACATCGCGGTCGAGGACGCGCTGACACCCGACGAGGTGGTGCAGGCCATCGACGCCGGGCGCCGCCTCGCCGACGAGGAAGTGGACTCCGGCGCCGACCTGCTGATCGCCGGCGACATGGGCATCGGCAACACCACACCGGCGACCACGCTAATCGCCGCGCTGACCGACTCCGAACCCGTGGCCGTGGTGGGCCGGGGCACCGGCATCGACGACGCCGGCTGGGCCCGCAAGACCGCCGCGATCCGCGACGCGCTCTACCGCACCCGGCGGCTGTCCGCCGATCCGATCGCGCTGCTGAGAATCTGTGGCGGCGCCGATCTGGCCGCCATGACCGGGTTCTGCGCGCAGGCCGCGGTGCGCCGCACCCCGCTGCTGCTCGACGGCATGGTGGTGACGTCCGCGGCGCTGGCCGCCGAGAAGCTCGCGCCGGGCGCGCGGCTGTGGTGGCAGGCCGGTCACCGCTCCACCGAACCGGCCCACACCCTGGCGCTGCGTCACCTCGACCTCGAGCCGATCGTCGATCTGGGGATGCGCCTCGGTGAGGGTTCCGGCGCGCTGGTCGCGCTCCCGGTGCTGCGTGCCGCCGTCGCGACCCTGGCGTCGATGGCCACCTTCGGGGAAGCCGGAATCAGCGAGGCCTGACGCGTGATCTCCTCACTGGCAGGTGCATTCGCTTTCGCAACGGTCCTGCCGGTGCCGGCGCGGGTCTCGGCCGGCGCCGGGCGCGGGGTGTTGACCGCGCTGCCGGTGGCGGGCGCGGCGCTCGGTGCGTTGGCGGGCGGCGTGCTGGCGGCAGGATTCTGGGCGTTCGGCGACGGCAGCGCACTGGCCGGGGCGCTGGCCGTCGCAGCGCTGCTGCTGGCCACCCGCGGCCTGCACATCGACGGCCTGTCCGACACCGTCGACGGGCTGGGCTGCTACGGGCCGCCCGAGCGGGCGCTGTCGGTGATGCGCGACGGCAGCGCGGGTCCGTTCGGGGTCGCGGCGGTGGCGATGACGCTGCTCGTCCAGTCGTTGGCGTTCGCGCAGTCCGGTTGGGCCGCGGCGATTGTCGCCGTCGCGGCGGGGCGGGTGGCCGCCGTCGCCGCATGCCGTCGCGGGATCCCCTCGGCCACCGGCAGCACCCTCGGCGCGCTGGCGGCAGGCACGCAGCCGGTCTGGTTGGTCGCCGCCTGGGTGGCCGTCGCCGTCGCCGCGGCGGTGCCGGTGTGCGCGCGGCCGTGGCAGGGGCCGCTGGTGGTGGTGCTGGCGCTGGTCTGCAGTGCAGCGCTCGTCGCCCACTGCGTCCGCCGCTTCGGCGGGATCACCGGTGACGTGCTCGGCGCGGCCGTCGAGGTGACGACGGTGATCGTCGCGGTCGGTCTGGCGGTCCGCTAGGACAGCCGGGCCATCCAGCCATGGGTGTCGGCGAACGTGCCGCGCTGGATGCCGGTCAACGTGTCCCGCAGCGCCATGGTGATCTCCCCCGGCTCGCCGTCGGCGATGGTGAACTCGCCCTCGCCGTACTTGACGTGAGAGACCGGGGTGATGACCGCGGCGGTCCCGCAGGCGAAGACCTCGGTGATCTCTCCCGCGGCCGCCTTCTTCTGCCACTCGTCGACGTCGATTTTGCGTTCCTCGACCGCGAACCCGGCGTCGGTGGCCAACTGCAGCAACGAGTTCCGGGTGATGCCGGGCAGCAGCGACCCCGACAGTTCCGGAGTGACCAGACGGGCGGTGCCGCCGCTGCCGAAGACGAAGAACAGGTTCATGCCGCCCATCTCCTCGATGTAGCGGCGTTCGATCGCGTCGAGCCACACCACCTGATCGCATCCGTGTGCGGCGGCCTCGGCCTGTGCCAGCAGCGACGCGGCGTAATTGCCGCCGAACTTGGCGGCCCCGGTGCCGCCGGGCGAGGCGCGCACGTACTCGTGCGAGAGCCACACACTGACCGGCTTGATCCCGCGCGGGAAGTAGGCCCCCGCGGGTGAGCCGATGACCATGTAGCGGTACTCGTCGGCCGGCCGCACACCGAGACCGGGTTCGGTGGCGAAGATGAACGGCCGCAGGTACAGCGACTCCTCGCCGCCCGCGCGCGGCACCCACTTCTCGTCGATGGCGATCAGCTGCCGCAGCGATTCGATGAACACCTCGTCGGGCAGCTCCGGGATGGCCAGCCGGCGCGCCGAGGAACGCAACCGCGCCGCGTTGGCCTCGGGACGGAACGACACGATCGACCCGTCGGCCCACCGGTAGGCCTTCAGCCCTTCGAAGACTTCCTGCGCGTAGTGCAGCACGATCGCCGAAGGGTCCAGTTCGATGGGGCCGTACGGGATGACGCGGGCATCGTGCCAGCCCTTGCCGGTGGTGTAGTCGATCGAGACCATGTGGTCGGTGTGAAACTTGCCGAATCCGGGGTTCTCCAGAATCCCGTCGCGTACCTCGTCGCTCGCCGGATGCGCGTTGCGATCGACGGTGAACTCGAGGCCTTCAGTCATGCAGGCGATTCTATAACCCGGCGGCCAACCGTTTTTGGGGTGCGGCCTCAGCGGGTGCGGGTATCGACGAACGGCGGCTTGACCACTTCACATTCGATGCGGCGACCGCGGACGTCGACGTCGACGTGTGCGCCGTCGGCGATGTCGGCCGCGGTGTCGATCAACGCCAGTGCGATACCCACTTTCAGTGTGGGAGAGAAGGTTCCAGATGTCGTGGTGCCGACGGCGGTGTCGCCGGCGAGCACCGTGAGGTCCGGCCGCAGCACACCCCGACCGACCGCGCGCAACCCCCGCAGCGTGCGCCGCGGGCCGGCTTCCTTCTCCGCGAGCAGCGCCTCACGGCCCCAGAATGCGTCCTTCTTCCAACCGATCGCCCAACCGCAGCGGGCCTGCAGCGGCGAGATGGCCGGCGACAGCTCGTGGCCGTGCAGTGGATATCCCATCTCGGTGCGCAACGTGTCGCGGGCGCCCAGACCGGCCGGTTGGCCGCCGGCCGCCTGCACCGCCTCCAGCAGCGCGTCGAACACCACCGCGGCCTGATCCCAGCCCGGCAGCAGCTCGTAGCCGTGTTCACCGGTGTATCCGGTCCTGCAGACCCGCACGTCGACGCCGCGGTACTCGGCGTCGGCGTAGCCCATGTAGTCCATGTCCGTCGGAAGTCCCAGCCCGCCGACGACGTCGGCCGACTTCGGTCCCTGCACCGCGAGCACGGCCCTGGACCGATGCTCGTCGGTGATGGTCAGATCGTCCGGGGCGCGCTCCTGCAGCGCGGCGACCACGGCTGCGGTGTTGGCCGCGTTGGGCACCAGGAAGATCTCGTCGTCGGAGACGTAATAGGCGATCAGGTCGTCGATCACCCCGCCGTCCTCGGTGCAGCACAGCGTGTACTGGGCCTTGCCCGGCCCGATCCGGCGCAGGTCGTTGGTGAACGCGGAGTTGACGTACTCGGCGGCGCCGGGCCCCTTCACCAGCGCCTTGCCGAGGTGACTGACGTCGAACAAACCGACCGTGCTCCGGGTGGCGTTGTGCTCGGCCACCGTGCCGGCGTAGGACACCGGCATCGACCAGCCGCCGAATTCGGCGAAGCTCGCACCGAGCTTGCGGTGACGGTTCTCCAGAGGGCCGGCCAGCACGTTGTCGCTCACGGCGAACCACACTAGTAGTGCGCCGCACCCCAACGGCATGGCTAGGGTGAATCCCCGTGAGCACCTCAGCCGGTTACCAGTCCCCCGCCGTCACGGTCGCCACCGCGCTGCCCAAGCGCCGGGTTGACTCGTCGGTCCTCATCGTGCCCGTCGTCAGCGACGGGAACGGCAGTGAGGGCAGCGACGCCCGCGCCACCGTGGTGGCCGGCTCCTACCTGAGCGCCGAGGCCGTCGGTGAGATCGAGGCCGCGCTGCAGGCGCTCGGCGCCAAGGGCGGCAACGAGCAGGTCACGCGCGTGGTCGTGTCGGGGCTGCCGGTGGCCAGCGTGGTGGCCGTCGGTCTGGGCAAGAGCCGCGACGAGTTTCCGGCCGAGACGATCCGCCGCGCCGCCGGCGCGGCGGCGCGGTCGCTGTCGGGTGTCGAGGCGGTGGTCACCACGCTGTCCGATCTCAACCTGGAGGCGGCGATCGAGGGGTTGATCCTCGGCTCGTACCGGTTCTCGGAGTTCCGCAGCGAGAAGACCGCACCCAAGGACGCCGGGCTGCGCTCGATCACCGCGCTGACCCCCGACACGAAAGCGGCGACCAAGGATGCCGCTGCCCGCGCGGCGGCCATCGCCACCGCGGTCGCCACCGCCCGCGACTTCGTCAACACCCCGCCCAGCCACCTCTACCCTGCCGAATTCGCCTCTCGGGCAAAGACATTGGGCGAGGCTGCCGGCCTCGAAGTCGAGGTGCTGGACGAGAAGGCGCTCACCAAGGCCGGTTACGGTGGGATCATCGGCGTGGGCAAGGGGTCGTCACGCCCACCACGGCTGGTGCGACTGGCCCACCGCGGCGGCGGCCGTTCGGGCAAGAAGGTGGCGCTGGTCGGCAAGGGCATCACGTTCGACACCGGCGGCATCTCGATCAAGCCGGCCGCCAACATGCACCACATGACCTCCGACATGGGCGGCGCGGCGGCCGTGATCGCGACGGTCGTGCTCGCCGCACTCCGGAACCTGCCGATCGACGTGGTCGCGTACGTGCCGATGGCCGAGAACATGCCGTCGTCCACCGCTCAGCGTCCCGGCGATGTGCTGACCCAGTACGGCGGCACCACCGTCGAGGTGCTCAACACCGACGCCGAGGGCCGGCTCATCCTGGCCGACGCGATCGTGCGGGCGTGTGAGGACGAGCCCGACTACCTGATCGAGACCTCGACGCTGACGGGCGCGCAGACCGTGGCACTGGGTTCGCGAACCCCGGGCGTGATGGGCAGCGACGACTTCCGCGATCGGGTCGCCGAGCTGTCCCAGGCGGTCGGCGAGAACGGCTGGCCGATGCCGCTGCCCGAGGAGCTCAAGGACGAGCTGAAGTCCACCGTCGCCGATCTGGCCAACGTCAGCGGCTCCCGGTTCGCCGGCATGCTGGTCGCCGGCACCTACCTGCGGGAGTTCGTCGCCGAGGGCGTTGAGTGGGCGCACATCGACGTCGCGGCGCCGGCGTACAACTCCGGAGGCCCCTGGGGCTACACCCCCAAGGGGGGCACCGGAGTACCGACGCGGACGATGTTCGCGGTGCTCGAAGATATCGCGGCGAACGGCTGAGCGGCCGAACCCGCTGCATCACATGATGTTTCCGCCGCGGGCGGCGCTTCGCATCACCTGCGGGAAGGCATGTGAGACGCCGTAGACGAGGTACGCCTCGGCGGTCACTGGCCGGACCGGTTTGTTCTTCCTGACCGCGGCGACGATGGCCCTGGCGACCTTGTCCGGGCCGACGCGCCGCACCGCGAAGCCCTTGCGCACCCGTCGCCGGATCGCCTCCGCGTCATAGCTGCGAGCCTCCGGCAGCGAGAAGCGGGTGGTGTTGACGATATTTGTGCCGATGATGCCCGGGCAGATGGTGGTCAGCCCGATCCCGGCCGAATCAAGTTCCGCGCGTAGACAATCCGAGAACATGAACACGGCCGCCTTCGACGTGCAGTACGGGTTCATCACGTTGACCGGCGTGTAGGAGGCCATCGAGGCGACGTTGACGATGTGCCCGCCGGTGCCGCGGTCCACCAGCCGCTTGCCCCATGAGCGGCACCCGTTGACCACCCCGCCGAAATTGATGTCCATCACGCGGTCGAACTCTTCGGCCGGGGTGTCGAGGAAGAACCCCGCGTGACCGATGCCGGCGTTGTTGACCACGATGTCGGGCACGCCGTGCTCGGCGCACACCCGTTCGGCCATCTCCTCGACCGCAGCGGCATCGGATACGTCGACGGTGTAGGTGTGCGCTGCGGAGCCGGTGGCGGCGACGAGCCGGGCGGTCTCCTCCAGACCAGCCGAGTCGACGTCGCTGATCACCACGTCGGCCCCGTCGCGGGCGAAGGCGAGCGCGGTCTCGCGGCCGATGCCGCTGGCTGCGCCGGTCACGGCGACCAGGGTGTCGCCGAACGTCTTGCGCCGCCGACCCGTCTCGGCGCGCAACAGCTCACGGGCGGCCGGTGCGCCGTCGAGGTGATCGACGAGCTGGGTGACCGCCCGGGCGAGCACGCCCGGATGCGACGCGGGCGTAACCGGACCGGTCGTGATGTCTCGGCGCCACAGCCGCGGCACCCGCGAGGGCAGGGCGTCGTAGACGTGGGGGTCCACTCCGCGGTCCCTGGCGGAGACGATCAGTTGCACCGGTACGTCCGTGCGCAGGTCAGCCAGCACGGTCCGCGGGTTGGCGCGGTATGGCGTGACCGTCGCCGTCCGGGCCATGCCGCGGATGAACCGGCCGGGAGCGGTCATCGCGGTGCGCAGCCGTGCGGCGAGGTGTTCGGGGCCGGCTCCCGAGACCGACGTCAGCGACGCGATTCGCGCCCCGGGACGCTTCAGGTAGTGCCAGACCCCGGCCGTGCCCGCACCATGCGCGAGCACGTGCACCGCCGTATTGCCGTCGAGGACGGCCGCGAGGTCGTCGGCGAACCGCTCCACGGTGTAGGCCGACGCCGGCTTGGGCGCATCCGACTCGCCCGCTCCGCGGAGGTCGTAGGCGACGATCCGGAACCTGTCGGCCAACAGCGCAGCCACCTCGTCCCAGATGCGGTGGGTGTCGGAATGACCGTGCACCAGCACGAGCGTGGGGCCGTCCGGATCGCCGTGTTCGAAGACGGCGATGCGGACACCGTCACTGCTGCGGACGAAGCGCTGGCTACTCACGAGCGGACACTACCGCCAGCGACGGAGCATTACCCCATGGCTCACGCTTGGCTGCCGTCAGCGCTCGAGTTCTTCGCGGGCGGCCCGCTTACGCTCGATCCGCCGGCGCGCGTCGTAGTCGCGCATGCGTTGCGGGTAACCGACCTTCTGAACGTCATAGACGGGGATCTTCAGCCGGTCGGACAGCCGTCGGGCCCCGGCGTGACCGCCGGCTTTGCGCCGGGTCCACTCACCGTCGGCGGCGACCAGCACCACGGTGACATCGGTGACGGTGGTCTTGGGTTCGATGAACGCCTCGACGCCATGATGTTCGGCGACCCAGCGCTGCAGGTACCGCAGATCGGCGGCGGGGTCGGTGGCCGTCGTGGCCGTGCGGCGCCGACCACGGAGTCTGTCAAACAGTCCCACCTGGGCTTGCTCCTTCCGGCGATCCGCTGGTGACCCGACATTTCGATAGTGCCAGAGGTTTCAGAACGCGCGTCCGCGGCGGAAGGTCACATGGACGTGACAGGATGGGACGCGACACCTCAGAGACTGCGACCGACCATTAAGGGAGTCACGACACTATGGCCATCTCCGTCCAGATGCCCGCACTCGGAGAGAGCGTTACCGAGGGGACTGTCACCCGCTGGCTGAAGCAGGAGGGGGACACGGTCGAAGAGGACGAGCCATTGCTGGAGGTGTCCACCGACAAGGTCGACACCGAGATCCCCTCACCTGCCTCAGGTGTGCTGAAGAAGATCGTCGCCCAGGAGGACGACACCGTCGAGGTCGGCGGTGAGCTGGCGGTCATCGGCGACGCCGACGACAGCGACAGCGGCGACACCGACAGCGACAGCGGCGGCGAGGAACCGGAAGCCGAGGCCGAACCGGAACCCGAGCCGGAGCCCGAGCCCGAGCCGGAGGAAGAGCCCGAGCCGCAATCTGAGAAGAAGCCCTCCGGCGGCGGTTCGTCGGGGTCGGCGACACCCGTACTCATGCCCGAGCTCGGCGAGTCCGTCACCGAGGGCACCGTCACCCGCTGGCTGAAGAAGGTCGGCGACAGCGTCGAGGTGGACGAGCCGCTCGTGGAGGTGTCCACCGACAAGGTCGACACCGAGATCCCGTCGCCGGTGGCCGGCACGCTGCTGTCGATCACCGCCGAAGAGGACGACACCGTCGAGGTCGGCGGAGAGCTCGCCAAAATCGGCGATCAGGGCGCTGAGGCCGAGCCCGAACCGGAAGCCGAGCCCGAACCGGAGCCGGAACCCGAGCCCGAGCCGAAGCAGACCAAGCCGTCGGCCAAACCCTCTGAGGAAGCCCAGCCCGAACCCAAGCCCGAACCGAAGCCGGAGCCCAAGCCCGAACCGAAGCCCGAATCGAAGCCGGAGCCGGCCGCGGCCGAGGGTTCCGCGGACTCCAGCCCGTATGTGACTCCGCTGGTGCGCAAGCTCGCCGGTGAGCACGGAGTGGACCTCGCGACGGTCAAGGGCACCGGTGTGGGCGGCCGGATCCGCAAGCAGGACGTGCTGGCCGCCGCAGAGGCGAGCAAGGCGCCGAAGGAGGCGCCGAAGGCGGCGCCCGCGGCCGAGGCGCCCGCCAAGGTGGCCGGCCCGCCCGCCGAAGGGGCGCTGGCGCACCTGCGCGGTACCACCCAGAAGGCCAACCGGATCCGCCAGATCACCGCCAAGAAGACCCGCGAGTCGCTGCAGACCACGGCGCAGCTGACGCAGGTCCACGAGGTCGACATGACCAAGATCGTGGCGCTGCGGGCCAGGGCCAAGGCGCAGTTCGCCGAACGCGAAGGGGTGAACCTCACCTACCTGCCGTTCATCGCACGGGCGGTGATCGACGCGCTGAAGCTGCACCCGAACGTCAACGCCAGCTACAACGAGGATTCCAAGGAGATCACCTACTACGACGCCGAGCACCTGGGCATCGCCGTCGACACCGACCAGGGCCTGCTGTCCCCGGTGATCCACAACGCCGGCGACCTGTCGCTGGGCGGGCTGGCCCGGGCGATCGCCGACATCGCCGCGCGGGCGCGGTCGGGCAACCTCAAGCCCGACGAACTCTCCGGTGGCACGTTCACGATCACCAACATCGGCAGCCAGGGCGCGCTGTTCGACACCCCGATCCTGGTGCCGCCGCAGGCGGCCATGCTCGGCACCGGCGCCATCGTCAAACGGCCGCGGGTGATCGTCGACCAGTTCGGCAACGAGTCGATCGGCGTCCGCTCGGTGAGCTACCTGCCGTTGACCTACGATCACCGCCTCATCGACGGCGCTGACGCCGGCCGCTTCGTCACCACCGTCAAGCGCCGGTTGGAAGAGGGTGCGTTCGAGGCCGACCTCGGGTTGTAGACGAGGTTGTCGATGCCATCGGATTCGGTCATCGCGATCGCGGGGTCATCCGGTCTGATCGGTACGGCGCTGGTCTACGCGCTGCGCGCCACCGATCATCGGGTGATCCGCATCGTGCGGCGCGCCCCGTCGAACGCCGACGAGGTGTTCTGGAATCCCGACTCCGGCGAGTTCGACCCGAACACCCTGCTCGGTGTGGATGCCGTGGTGAACCTGTGTGGCGTCAACGTCGGCCAGAAGCGGTGGTCGGGTGCGTTCAAGCAGAGCCTGCGCGACAGCCGGATCGGCCCGACCGAGGTGCTGGCCAACGCGGTGGTCGATGCCGAGGTGCCGGTGTTGATCAACGCCAGCGCGGTCGGCTACTACGGCAACTCGGGTAGCACGCCGGTCGACGAGACGGCCGGGCCGGGCCACAACTTCCTGGCCCGCCTGGCCGTCGACTGGGAGACCGCCACCACGGTGGCCGCGCAAGCCGGCGTTCGGGTGGTGCTGGCACGCACCGGCCTGGTGATGGCGCCGTCAGGGGGCATGCTGAGTCGGCTCAAACCGCTGTTCTCGCTCGGGCTCGGCGCCCGCCTCGGCAACGGACGGCAGTACCTGTCGTGGGTCAGCCTCGAAGACGAGGTGCGGGCACTGCTCTTCGCGATCACACGCGACGAGCTGTCCGGGCCGGTCAACTTCACCGGGCCGGCACCGGTGACCAACGCGGAGTTCACCACTGCGCTGGGCCGCTCAGTGCGCCGACCAACCCCTCTGGTCGTGCCGGGGTTCGCGTTGCGGGTCGCGCTCGGAGAATTCGCCGACGAAGGTGTGCTCGGCGGGCAGCGCGCGATCCCGGCGGCATTGGAACGCGCCGGTTTCGAGTTCCACCACCACACCATCGGCGAGGCCCTGGCGTTCGCCACCGCGCCCAACCGTGAGTAGCGTCGAGGACATGGCGGTTTCGATTCGGTCGCACACCGCACCGGTACAGGTGCGCCGTCTCGGCAACCTGGACTACCGGCAAGCGTGGGACCTTCAGCGCCGCGTCGCCGAAGAACGCATCGCGGGCGGGCCCGACACGCTGCTGCTGCTGGAGCACCCGCCGGTGTACACCGCGGGCCGGCGCACCCTACCCGAGGAGAAGCCGGTCGACGGCACGCCTGTCATCGACACCGACCGCGGCGGCAAGATCACCTGGCACGGGCCCGGCCAGCTGGTCGGCTACCCGATCATCGGGCTGGCCGAGCCGCTGGATGTGGTGAATTTCGTTCGGCGCCTTGAAGATTCGTTGATCACGGTGTGTGCGGAGCTGGGCCTGTCGGCAGGCCGGGTCGAGGGCCGGTCCGGGGTGTGGTTGCCGGCCGCGGTGAACCGGCCTGCGCGCAAGATCGCCGCGATAGGCATCCGGGTCGCGCGGGCGACGACCCTGCACGGGTTCGCGCTGAACTGTGACTGCGACCTCGGCGCGTACGGCGCGATCGTGCCGTGCGGCATCCGGGACGCCGGCGTGACCTCGCTCACCGCCGAGCTGGGCCGCACGGTCACCGTCGACGACGTCGCCGACCGGGTGGGCGAGGCGGTTCTCGACGCGCTCGACGGCCGTCTCACGGCGTTTGCGGCGCCTGCCATGCGCGTAGGATCACCACAGTGACTATCGCTCCTGACGGCCGCAAGCTGCTGCGTCTGGAAGTTCGTAACGCCGAGACGCCGATCGAGCGCAAGCCCCCGTGGATCAAGACCCGCGCCAAGATGGGCCCGGAGTACAAAGAGCTCAAAAACCTGGTGCGCCGTGAGGGCCTGCACACCGTGTGCGAGGAGGCGGGCTGCCCCAACATCTTCGAGTGCTGGGAAGACCGCGAGGCTACGTTCCTGATCGGCGGCGAGCAGTGCACCCGTCGGTGCGACTTCTGCCAGATCGACACCGGTAAGCCCGCCGAACTGGACCGCGACGAGCCGCGCCGGGTGGCCGAGAGTGTGCAGGCGATGGGTCTGCGCTACTCCACGGTGACCGGTGTGGCCCGCGACGACCTGCCCGACGGTGGCGCCTGGCTCTACGCCGAAACGGTCCGTCAGATCAAGGCGCTGAACCCGAACACCGGTGTGGAGTTGTTGATCCCGGACTTCAACGCAGATCCGGGCCAACTGGAGCAGGTCTTCGAGTCGCGGCCGGAGGTGCTGGCGCACAACGTCGAAACCGTCCCCCGCATCTTCAAGCGGATCCGGCCCGGGTTCCGTTATGAACGCAGCCTGTCGGTGCTGACGATGGCGCGCGACTACGGACTGGTCACCAAGAGCAACCTGATCCTCGGCATGGGTGAGACCCCTGAGGAGGTGCGCGCGGCCCTGGGCGACCTGCACGAGGCGGGGTGCGACATCGTCACGATCACTCAGTACCTGCGCCCGTCCGCACGCCACCACCCGGTGGAACGCTGGGTCCATCCCGACGAGTTCGTCGAGCACGAGCGCTACGCGACCGAGCTCGGCTTCGCCGGCGTGCTGGCCGGACCGTTGGTGCGTTCGTCCTACCGGGCCGGGAAGTTGTATGCGCAGACGGTCGCGTCGCGACCGCCCGTATCCTGAAGCAATGGCGAAATCGCGTAACCCGGCCGAGGCGAAGGCCGCCAAGGCAGAGGCGAAGGCCGCCCGCAAGGCGGCGTCCAAGCAGCGGCGCAGCCAGCTGTGGCAGGCGTTCCAGATGCAGCGCAAAGAGGACAAGCGGCTGCTGCCGTACATGATCGGCGCGTTCGTGCTGATCGTCGGCGCCTCGGTGGCGACCGGTGTGTACGCCGGCGGGTTCACGATGTTCATGCTGATCCCGCTGGGCATCGTGCTCGGCGCGCTGGTGGCCTTCATCATCTTCGGTCGGCGCGCCCAGAAGGCGGTGTACCGCAAGGCCGAGGGACAGACCGGCGCGGCCGCGTGGGCGTTGGACAATCTGCGCGGCAAGTGGCGCGTCACTCCCGGCGTCGCCGCGACCGGCCACTTCGACGCCGTGCACCGGGTCATCGGACGTCCCGGTGTGATCTTCGTGGGCGAGGGTGCCGCCAACCGGGTCAGGCCGCTGCTGGCCCAGGAGAAAAAGCGCACTGCCCGTCTGGTCGGTGACGTGCCGATCTACGACGTGATCATCGGCAACGGTGAGGGTGAGGTTCCGCTGGCCAAGTTGGAACGCCACCTCAACAAGTTGCCGGCGAACATCACGGTCAAGCAGATGGACTCCCTGGAATCCCGCCTGGCAGCACTGGGCACCAAGGTGGGACCGGCCGCGATGCCCAAGGGCCCGTTGCCGGCGCAGGCCAAGATGCGCGGCGTGCAGCGCACCGTGCGCCGGCGCTGACCACCGGCGCGCCGCGCCTGCTCTAACCCTCCGCGCACGTACGTTCGCCATATGTGCACCGCGTGCGAATGGGCTCCGCATTTCGCGGCTTTCGGGCGAGGGGGGCCCCTGACACGCCGGACCGTGCTGCGGGCCGCGGCCGTGACGGCCGTCGTCGCGACGGCATCGGCATGCGCCACCGAGTCGACTCCCCTGACGCAGTCCACCGCGGCCGACGGCGCCGACCCGGACTTCGTCTTCCACAACGGCCGCGTCTACACGGTGACCGAGGCGGCGCCGTGGGCCGAGGCCGTCGCGGTCACCGGTGACACCATCACCTATGTCGGCGACGCGGCCGGGGCGATGGCGCTAGTCGGTCCGGACACTCAGGTCGTCGACCTCGACGGCAATCTGCTGATGCCGGGTTTCGTCGAGGGGCACATCCACCCGATCCTCGGCGCGTTCCTGTCCACCGGCGTCGATCTCCAGGTGCCGACCGCACAGGACGCACTCGATGCGATCGCGGCCTACGCCAGCGCCAACCCGGGCGGTCCGGTACGCGGATTCGGCTGGCGCGTGGACATGTTCGGCCCTGACGGGCCGACCCGGGCCCAACTCGACCGGGTGCTGCCCGACCGACCCGGGTTCTTCTTCGCGATCGACGGTCACAGCATGTGGGCCAACAGCAGGGCCCTGGAGTTGGCCGGCGTCAGCCGCGACTCGCCCGACCCGATCCCCGGATTCAGCTACTACGTGCGCGACGAGGACGGCGAGCTCACCGGTTATGTGCTCGAAGTGGACGCGGTGCTCGGCCTGGTCAACGCGATCGAGCCCATCTCCGCCGAGACGATGGGCCGGCTGCTCGAACAGTGGCTGCCGAAAGCATCCGAAGCGGGCATCACGTCGGTGTTCGACGCGGGCGTCCCGCCGATCGGCGGCGACCAGAGCGCACTGATCGAGCTCTGCACCGACGCCGCGCGCCGCGGCGCGCTGCCGTTGCGCGTGGTGGCCTCCTACAGCGTGAAGTCACCGCCGTTCGACGACGCCGTCGCCCGGCTGACCGACATCCGCAACCGCGTCTCCACCGACCTCGTCGACGTCGGGGTGGTCAAGATCGTCGGCGACGGAACGCAGGGCGGTTACACGGCCTGGCTGCTGGAACCCTATGCCGACCGGCCGGAATCGATCGGCGGCTCCCCGTTCACCGAGCAGCAGTGGCGGCAGCTGGTGCAGCAGGTGGATGCGGCCGGTCTCGACATCCACGTGCACGCCTGCGGTGAACGCACCGCACGCACGGCACTGGACTCGATCGAGGCCGCGGTCAAGACGAACCCGCCGCGGGATCGTCGGCACACGGTCGCCCATCTGGTCTACCTGGAAGACCCGGACGCACGACGCTTCGGTGAGCTCGGTGTGGTCGCCCAGTTCTCCGCCAACTGGCTGTCCGCCGATCCCGACACGGTGCAGAACATGGCCGCGCGGTACGGGAAGCCCCGTGGGGACAACTTGTACCGGGTGCAGGACGTCCTACGAACCGGCGGCCCGGTGTCGCTGGGCACCGACTGGCCGGCGGCCGGGTACTTCTCGACGTACAAGCCGCTGGACTCCATCCAGATCGGGGTGACGCGACAGTTGATCGGCGATCCCGACGCTGAGGTGCTCGCACCGGCCGATCAGAGGATGACGGTCGAACAGGCGGTGCATGCCAACACCCTCGGCGCGGCCTATCAGCTTCGCCTCGACGACAAGGTCGGCTCCGTCGAGGTCGGCAAGCTGGCTGATCTGATCGTGTTGGACCGCAACATCTTCGAGGTCGACCCTCATCAGATCAGTGGCGCAACGGTGACGATGACGATGATGAACGGGCAGATCCGCCATCAGGCTTAGCGCTCATCGCCTCACCACGGCGGTCTTCGTCGCCAGATCGTGCAGTCCGCGCAGATCGGAGTCGGTGAACAGAGCCGGGATCACCAGTGTGATGAGCAGACCGCGCACCAACGCCCGGCCCGAACCCACATGCTGCCGGTTGTCCACGGGCACCACCTTCAGGCCGAGCAGGAGCTGGCCCGGGGTGAAACCGAACAGCCGCACCGACACCACGCCGAGGACGAGCCACACGACGAGCACCGCGGTCGACAACGCCGCCAGGCTGACCCAACCGAACGTCATCGCCAGCGCGGCGAGGCCGTAGCTGACCAGCCAGTCGACGAGGAGCGCACCGATGCGGCGGCCGAATCGAGCGATGGACCCCGGGCCACTCTCGGGGAAGCCGAGACGCTCGCCGGGATAGGTGGAGGCCCGCTGACCGGAGTCGTCGGATTGCGACGGTCCCGACAGCCAGGACCCAATGCTGCGGGCCATGCGGCAAGGATATGCGGCTGCCGATAGTGTCCTGTAACTGACGCCGCCGTGATGCGTAACGTCCACGCAACATGCGGTTGACTGCCGTGCAACATCGTATCCATACCGTCACCGGCGGGCTACCAAGTCAAAGGAGAGCAATAAGTGGCAGAACAGACCGCCGACGACATCATCAAGCTGATCAAGGACGAGAACGTCGAGTACGTCGACATTCGGTTCTGCGATCTGCCCGGCGTCGTCCAACACTTCTCGATCCCGGCGTCTGCGTTCGACGAGAGCGTGTTCGAGGACGGCCTCGCCTTCGACGGTTCGTCGGTGCGCGGCTTCCAGTCCATCCACGAGTCGGACATGATGCTGCTGCCCGATCCGGCCACCGCGCGCATCGACCCGTTCCGGCACGCGAAGACGCTGAACATGAACTTCTTCGTGCACGACCCGTTCACCCGTGAGGCGTACTCCCGCGACCCGCGTAACGTCGCCCGCAAGGCCGAGAACTACCTGGTCAGCACCGGCATCGCCGACACCTGCTACTTCGGCGCGGAGGCCGAGTTCTACATCTTTGATTCGGTGAGGTTCGATTCGAAGATCAACGGCACCTTCTACGAGGTGGACTCCGAGTCGGGTTGGTGGAACACCGGGGAGCCGTTCGAGGCGGACGGCACCCCCAACCGTGGCTACAAGGTCCGCCCCAAGGGCGGCTACTTCCCCGTCGCGCCCTACGACCACTACGTCGACCTGCGCGACGAGATGGCCACCAACCTGCAGAACTCGGGCTTCGTGCTCGAACGCGGACACCACGAGGTGGGCACTGCCGGTCAGGCCGAGATCAACTACAAGTTCGACACGCTGCTGCACGCGGCCGACGACGTGCTGCTGTTCAAATACATCATCAAGAACACGGCGTGGGCCAACGGCAAGACCGTCACGTTCATGCCGAAGCCACTGTTCGGTGACAACGGCTCCGGTATGCACGCTCACCAGTCGCTGTGGAAGGACGGCAAGCCGCTGTTCCACGACGAGTCGGGTTACGCCGGACTGTCGGACATGGCCCGCCACTACATCGGCGGCATCCTGCACCACGCGCCGTCGCTGCTGGCGTTCACCAACCCGACGGTGAACTCCTACAAGCGTCTGGTGCCGGGCTACGAGGCCCCGATCAACCTGGTGTACAGCCAGCGCAACCGGTCGGCCTGCGTCCGTATCCCGATCACCGGCAACAACCCGAAGGCCAAGCGTCTCGAATTCCGCTGCCCCGACAGCTCGGGCAACCCGTACCTGGCGTTCGCGGCGATGCTGATGGCCGGTATCGACGGCATCAAGCGCAAGATCGAGCCCCTGGCCCCGGTCGACAAGGATCTCTACGAGTTGCCGCCCGAGGAGGCCGCCAACATCCCGCAGGCGCCCACGTCGCTCGCCGCGGTGATCGACAAGCTCGAAGAGGACCACGAATACCTCACCGAGGGCGGGGTGTTCACCACGGACCTGATCGAGACCTGGATCTCCTACAAGCGGGAGAACGAGATCATGCCGATCCAGATCCGTCCTCACCCGTACGAGTTCTCGCTGTACTACGACGTGTAAGCCAGCAAACGCGCTGACCAGCGTGAACGAGCCTATTCGGTCGCGCTGGTCCGCAGCTGGTCCGCAGCACCTCCTTTCGAGTCCATCCGTTCGGCGATCACAGCACCGATCGCTGAGCGGGTGGACTCGTCTGCGTCTGGCCACAGATGGCCGTAGGTGTCGAGCGTGGTGCGCGCGCTACCGTGCCGCATGCGCGCCTGAACCGTCTTGATGTCCGCGCCCGACGCAATCAGCAGCGACGCAAGGTAGTGCCGCAGATCGTGGAACGAGAAGCCATCGGGCAACTGGACCTTTTCACGGTCAACCGTGAGAACCTTTGCATCGGATCCAGTAAAACGGTCGGCTCTCGCACGGCGGACCGCGCGCTCGATCACCCACGGCGGCGCCGGCTCGCCGGCCACTCCCCCGGTGACCATCATCTCCGACGGGTACCGCTGCACGGACGCCGACAGCAGGAGCGCGAGGTCATTCGGGATCGGGAGGGGCTGGGCGCTGCCGTCCGTCTTGAGCGGCTTCTCGGGCCACTGCTGCACCGGGTGCACAACGCCGCGGATGAAGTCGACGTCGGACACGCGCAGCGCGGAGACCTCGGCCACGCGCAGCCCGACGAACGCGCCCAGGAGCACAGCGACGCGCAGATGGTCGGGCATCGCGTCGTGCAGCGCCCACACCTGCTCCGTCGTGGCGACATAGGGCTTCTGCTTGCCCATCGGCGGGGCGGTCCGACGTGAACACGGATTGCGTGCCAGAACACCGTCGTGCACAGCGTCGCCGAGGATCTGCGACAGTCGGGAGTGCAGCGCGTAGACGTAGCTCGGCGCCATCTCGGCCGCCTTCAGGCCGGCCACCCACGCCTTCACCTGCGACGGCCGCAGCGACGACAGCGGCTGATCGCCGAACTCGGCCACAATGTGCTTGATGTGCGTGCGGGCCTGACGCACCGTCGACTCGCGGTTCACCGCGTAACCCTGAATCCACGTGTCGCACCACTGCTGTACGGTCATCTGCGCATTGCGCGGCGCGACGTGGTTCCCGGTGACGACCGCCGCGGTCTGCCCGTCGAGCCACCGTTGCGCATCGGGCTTGCGAGCGAACGACTTTGAGTGTTCCTTGCCGCGCTCGTCGACGTAACGAGCCAGCCAGCGCATGCCGTTGCCGTTGCGCGCTGAGGGCACCTTTTCGGTGGACCCGTCGGGGTGCGTGATCGTCTTGTGCCAGCGGTCCTCAACGCCGCTGCGGCGGTTACGTCTCTGCGTCATCAGGGACCGTAGTGCTCGCTAGCGCCGCCAGAACGTCACTGACCAGCTCGCGCATCTCGGGATCAATCCCGCTGCTGCGGTCTTTGGACTCGCGTCGCGACTTACTTTCGCGGAATCCATCGGCCACCATCGTGAGGTACTCCTTTGCGTCCCGGGGTTGCCGGTCTCCTGCGAAACGTATCGAGGACAGGAGGTCGGGGTGCTCATCTAAAAGCGTTGCAACCAAAAGTAATTGGGCAGCGAGGTGCTTCAGCGACTCGCTCGCTTCATGCATTCGCACGGGCAGGTTGTTCAGGGCCTGATCGAACCGGGTTGCATAGTCGACGGGGTTGTCGACAAGCTCACTGAGGCTCATGCCGAGGGCGCGTGCGATCGCTACAGCTTCGGTCAGCTTCGGCTCGCGCTGGCCGGTCTCTATCCGAGTGACGGCCGACGGATACAGCTTGACGTCGCTCGTCGCCATGATTATCTCGCTCAATCTCCGCTGCGAGAGGCCTGCCATGGATCTCGCCGCCCGAACAGCGTCGCCGAACTGACGGAATGCCTCGCTCGGTGGATCGCTCTCCTGTTTCACATTCAACACCGTAGTGCTTGACGCGCACCACTAACAAGAGTACTACTGACAGTGTCAAACTGACACCACGGTGCTGAAGGAGTACCAAGCATGGAAATTGTTGGAATCAACGTGGTCTCGGGGATGACCGGCGCGACGCCGGGAACCCTCCGCTACTGGCGCGCGAAAGGCGAGGGTCCCCCGTCGTTCAAGATGGGCCGTCGCGTCGTCTACCGCCGCGCCGAGGTCGAGAAGTGGATTGCGGAACAGGAGGCCGCGACGCTGCGTAGTAGCAGGACAGTCTGATGCACCGCCCTCAGGAAGACCACGCCGATCTCGGCCTGGTTGACGACGACCGGACCGAAGACCTTCGGCCCCGAAAAAGTGACGCCGCCAGGGCTGCCACCCCGACGGCGTCTGAACCAACCCTCACCAGAAAGCAGGTACAGCAATCATGACACAGCACCCCGTCGACAGCACCTATCACCACTGCTGCAACGGCATCGGGCGGCACACGCCGGACTGCAACCCGGATCTGCCGATCCCCGCCGGCGCGAAGGCGGGCGATTGGGACTCCATCGACCTCGACGGCGTACTGACCCGGTCCCTCGAGTGGGGCCGCTTCGACACCGTCAAGGTCGGTGTGTCCATCGACGGTTTTCAGAACGCGCGCGGCGAAGTCTCCCGGTCGATTGCGCTCTACAACTCCGACGGCCGAGAGCTGACCGCCGACGACGCCCGTGCCCTGGCGGCCAAGCTCGTCGAGGCGGCCGAGGCGATGGAGCAGCTGCAGTGACCCGGCTCAGGCGAGGGCGGTTGCCCGTCGCACCGATCAACTGGGACATGCTCATCGACGAGTACGCCACCTGGTTACGCGGTGTCGGGCGCTCTCCGAAGACGATTGAGCTGCGGGTTGGACAGCTGCGGATGGTCGCCCGCGAGATCGGCGGCCACCCCAACGCTGTCACCCAAGACGACCTCGTGACCTGGCTGGGCTGCTACCCCGACTGGAAGCCCGAGACCCGACGCAGCTACCGCGGTGCGATCTGCGGATTCTTCGACTGGGCCTACAAATTCGGCCGCATCGTCGAAGACCCCGCCCGCGGCCTGCCGAGCTTCCCGATTGGTGTGTCTGCGCCGCGCCCGGCCGACGACGCTGCGTGGGCCGAAGCACTGAGGACGGCGGACCTGCGGGTAACGCTAATGCTGCGCCTGGCTGGCGAAGTAGGGCTGCGGCGCTCCGAGGTCGCCCAGGTCCACACGCGCGACCTCATCGAGGGTGTGGCCGGCGCGCAGCTCATCGTCCACGGCAAGGGCAACAAGAAGCGCACGGTGCCGCTCAGTCAGGGGCTGGCCGACCTGATCCGCCTCGGCGCCGAAGGGCACACGCCAGGTGCCCCATCGAGCGGCTGGCTCTTCCCAGACGGATTCGGCGGACACCTCACCCCGGCGTATGTCGGCCTGCTCGTGAAACGCGTACTCCCTGACGGTCTCACGATGCACACGCTGCGCCATCGAGCGGCCACCCGGGCCTACCGCGGCACCCGCAATATTCGCGCCGTTCAGCACCTTCTCGGGCACTCGTCGGTGGCCACGACCATGCGATACACGGCTGTCGACGACGATGAGGTCCGCGCGGCGATGATGGCGGCGGCGCTGTGAACGCCCTGTCGACGAGATTGGCCCGGCGCCACGCAGCTGCTGATCGGTGCGTCCCGCTCGATTGCGGGTGCCGCGACCCGTGGCCATGTCGCTGCGCCGATCCCCCGCTGAGTGACCAGGCGCTGGACGGGTGGCGCGACGCGGCTCTGCGGCTGCTGTTCGACGGCCTGATTCCTCTGCTGCCCATCGAGGTTCGCCGTGCGCTGTACCGCCGCGGCGGCCCCGATCGGGTGCTCGCCG